>JARBAV010000370.1 GCA_029237515.1 Nitrososphaerales archaeon | reverse complement strand
TCAAAGGTTCTTTCTTTACCGTCTTTTAATATATTCAATAGTTTATGCTTGGTTTCATTCTTGTTAATCTTCATGATTTAGACCTATGATTACTTGTTTAGTATTGTTAGTGTACAGTACATTTTATTCATTTTTGGTATCCTAAGTATACTATATAAGATTTGATGAGGTATGAAGCTATTATTAGAAACTTGATAGAAGCTTTGAAACAAATATGCTTAGTAGCTAAGAATTCTTTTGATAAACTAGTCTTAATACATGAGGGAAAGAGCTTCTTAAAAGTTTGGCTTGCATCAGTAAAAACTAGGGGAGATAACTTTTTGCTTTTATGTGACTGTAGGATATTGGTTAGCAATTTCTGTCGTCTTACGGAAATACTTCTCATCGTATCATATCCATTGTATCGAAACTCTGAGTTTCGTAACTAGCAAAATAACATTCACATCAAGTCCGGCTGCTTAAATTCCAATTATGAAGAGCTCAGATTTATAGATATTTCAAGGAAATAAATCCACTTGCCATAAGGCTCTATAAATAAATTGATGCATCGGATATCTTTTTAGTCAGAAGACTTTATTTTTTGAGGTATGGATGTCGGAATTACTAATTGACAGCCATTAATAACAATTATAATAGTAATGCCAATGACGTCTTCACCCATTGGACAAGAGCTTCTATTACGATTTTTTAACTACTACTTTGGGTATAAAAAAAAGGTATATGATGATTTAAGATTATCTTAGTTCCAGGCATCTGTTGCAGTTATCAAATTGAACATAAATGGAAAAATACCTTATGGAAACAGAGATTGTCATTAACGAATCTAATTCTACTTAGTTCTTGTGTGAACTACTACAGCCTTTTCTTTTGTTCTGTGCTCGTCGAGTGCCATGACTTGAACAGTGCTTATGGGCCACCAGCAGATCACACAATGGCATTTGCCGCACAATATCTCTATTCTTGAGCTATTTGTACTAAATTCTATCAAGTCAAAATTAGGCTTTCCCGAATTGCACACGCATTCTTCAGTCCATTGCATTTGTATATAAATTATAAACAAACATAAGATATTACCATATGGGATCTTTCTAACTGAACTATTAATAGAGTATGGATGTGGTGCTTTAGTATATTTTTCTTGGCAGCATTATCTCAGCGTGCCGATTACCAACATATCCTAGCAATTAACAAGACAGCTGTCGACCTAATTTATTGAAGCTGTCATGGGATCGATTAGACTCTTATAAATAGAAATATTCGATCTTGGAGCAATTTTTTAACGTACGATTTCGGTCACTAGTTCAGTTAGAAATTCGTTTTCAATTGGTTTTCTCACATATTTTGATATGTAATTACCATTTTCTAATTCAGTGATAAGTGAATGATCTACATCAAAAGCTGAGATGAGGATAATGTTAGTTTCATTGTATTCATTTATTTTGCGAGCAACAGAGTCACCCCACATCGTACCCAATTTATAATCCAAAAGTATGAGATGTATTCTGTTACCACGGCGAGTTTCTTCGGTGTACTTCTCTATACATTCTTCACCAGAATCTACCGTTATTACATTGTATCGTGACGCGAGCACTAGCCCAAATAAATGAAGCACGTCCTGTTCGTTATCACATATCATAATTGTTTTCCTTTTTCCTTCATGATTACTAGTATTATTGGTTAGAATCAAAGTATATGAAAGCAAGCTGCAGTGATGCCCAATATAAAAACCTTTAGAATTAAGGATGCGATTCGTACTTATGGAGTCATAAATTGTTCTAGTTGAGTTTCAACAAAAATGAAGAGGTATTACCGAACTAATGATAATGACGTATTGCTATTCATACATACTTCATGTCATAATGATTCCTTTTTTATTATGTACTTATTTGACAGTGAAAGACAATATGGTAGAGGTAATTGCTATAGCGATTCTTCTTTTAATTGACATTTTTCTAATTGCGCATCAATAGATTTAACGCTATCACGCTTTAGGACTGGTCTAATGCCAGACCATACCATTATACTGTATGATATGTCGTCGTCGAACTTTGTGGATGACTTAGTCGTGTCGTATGTTTCTTCTAAGAGTAATTCAGATTTAATTCAGGTGCGACTTGACGGCTTTGATCAAGTCATTTATACTTATCGGTTTTCTAATAAAGCATTCGTTGTTCTTTAGATCTGAAAATATTTTTCTGAATTCGTCATAATACTCTTCAAAGGCAGTCATAAAACATACCTTACTTTTATCATCAATTTGTCTAATTCTCTTATACAATTCAAATCCATTCATCTCCGGCATTTTAATGTCGAGCAATAGTAAGTCGTATATCCCTGCTCTATAGTTGGATAATGATTGTAGAGGGTCATTATACATATCCACAATAAAACCCGCGCGTTCAAGAGCTATTTTGAATAGCCTTGCAATATCTTCCTCGTCGTCAACTAGTAAAATATGTTCATTGTTGGTAGTAATTGAATCGTTAAATCGTGAAGTGGTGTTGGATGCTGTGACTACCGACTTGTAAGAATTGATTTGCTCGAAGCTCGGAGCAACAGGACTATATAAGAGTCTATGGTCGTGAAAATAAAAAGAATGAGAAGAGAATAATACTTCTTTATCGTTATCATAATACTGACGGTATTCGCACAATATCTTTGGATTGCGATGTAAAGTCATTTTGCTTATTGTACTTAAATATAATAGACAAGGAGTATATAGGAATTAGCTAACTAACTAGTTATACAGAGGTCATAATATAGTGTGGTTGAAAGTTTAAAATTACTTTATATAGTTTGTATTCTACCCTGAATTAATA
>JARBAV010000369.1 GCA_029237515.1 Nitrososphaerales archaeon | reverse complement strand
TCAGAACAGTTTGATAGGCTTATGAACGCTGAGTCTAAGGCCAACGATCAAACAAACCAAATACTAAACAGTATACAGACTCTTGAGGGTCTTGACATCTATAGTAATGATGTGGCTATGCGACGGAAATTAATCCTTACAAAGTTATCGACTGTTATTACAAGAACCAGGACAGAATCGAAAAAGCAGGCAAGTAGATGGGTAGGCAAATAGGAAATGACTAAATTATCGTCAGAACGCCTGTCTAAAGGAGATTTAAGGTTTCTCCTGAATCTGCTAGATAAAGCAGAAGAGGAATCAAATACGGAGATTGAAATAGATGGGGACAATAAATCAGAAGCGACTGCTGCACTGAAAAGGATTAGACGTATAAGGCTAGCAGTGATTGATCTTGATAGAGAGTAATTTCACAATAGCTTAAACACAGATTGTGTTAACTAAGGAGTGTTTGATGCAGTAGTTTTGGTCCTTCTGTTGGCGCTGATCTCCCTATCTGTAAATTTTGTCTTAGCTATGCTTCGCCCACTTCTTCGTCAATAGCAATGACTGCAGCTGTAGAAGCGAAATGGAGTAAATAAAAAAGTGGTTCAGCCACGACTTGATTGATTCAATTCTCGTTGAGCTTCTGCTAATGCTTCTGGATCTACATTAGGGTCAATTCCCCAGCAGTCGATATGAAAACGGGTAGATAACGGAGGTATTGCAATGTACACACTTGCTTTAATAGTTTCGGTGAGTAGTATAGGCAAAGGATACATGGTGATGCACATATGAACCTAAAACCAGGAAAAAATAAAAGGACAACTCCAGAAGGGGAGCCACTTGAAGACGCTGGTGGCAGTGGAGGTGGATTTCCAGGTGGAGGTAAAGGTGGTTTTTTTCGTAGAGGATCAGGAGGACCTGGAATCGGGAAGGGATCAAATTCACTCATAAAAATAGTCGTTCCCGCAGTAATTGGCATAATTATAGTTGCGTTCCTAATCATAAATAGTGTAAAGATCGTCGATGCTGGAAATAGAGGAGTATTGTTGACTTTCGGTGCCGTTGACGTTAGCAGATCATTAAATGAGGGAATCCATTTCGTAGTTCCTGTAAGAGACAGTGTAGTACAGATGGAAGTAAGAACACAAAGGATAACAGAAGATGCAGCTGCTGCATCCGGCGACCTTCAAGACGTAAGAACACAAGTAGCACTGAATTACCATCTAGATCCCGATAATTCACAGAATGTTTACAAGAGTCTAGGACTTGATTATGCAAATAGAGTAATTGTACCGGCAATTCAAGAGTCAGTCAAACAAGTAACCGCCAGATTTAACGCAGAGGAGCTCATTACTCAAAGAGAGAGCGTCAAAAATGAGATTGAGCAGCAAATTAGAGCTAGACTTGCTGCGTACAGTATCATTGTGGACGCGATATCTATCACCGAGTTTGAATTTTCAGCTGATTTTGTAAGGGCAGTAGAAGCAAAAGTAGCGGCTCAGCAGAGGGCATTACAGGCACAGAATGAGCTGCGTAGAATAGAGATTGAAGCGCAGCAAGCAGAAGCTCGAGCAGTAGGTGAGCAACAAGCAAACATTGCAAGAGCTGAAGGAGTTAGACAAGCTAATGTTCTACAGGCACAAGGTGAAGCACAAGCTATAACTACAATAGATGAGCAGCTACGACAGAGTCCTAGCTATTTAGAATGGCTCAAATCTCAGAGATGGGATGGACAGCTGCCTCTTGTGGTTGGCGGAGGAGCAGGAGAGGGAGAGACACCTTTCATAAGTATTCCTACTGCGGGAAACGGTAGTGTGAACGTTACTACAGCTGAATAGTGCCAAATGTTCTGAAGCCCGAAAAATTCATAATCCTGCTAAGGGATTCTTCCAAGGTTCAAGCAATTAGCTGAACTAGCGAACTATCATCACAGGACACTTCGCTCTTTGTGAGATACTTCGTGCAACACTGCCCAAGGCTTTGATCCTCGAAAAACCAGTCAATCCAATACTTCCGATAACTATCAGTATTTGCAATGCGTAAACTTATATTAAATTTGATAATCGTTGTCGCATTTTTGTAGACGGCGCTAATCCATCAATCATTCGAGCATTGAAAGAGAAGATGGATGGAGATCCTAACTATGAGAAACAGATCGATTCGTGGTATCGCCTGTGATATTATGTCATTTTACAGATTTTAAATTCTGGAAAACAGTTTCTGATACTATGAGTACTTAGAATATTCTTTTTCTAATACCTGTCCACAATACGCACTCTACTTGGAGTTTACAACAAAAAACCATGCACAAGAATTCGTCAATAATCCTTATCTTTCAGCAAATCTCTCTAGATAGCTTCTTTAGTTAGGCACGAGTCGGAATTGAAATAGGTATATGTGACGACCACTAAACAAAACAAACTCTCAGTGACCACTCATTCTCTTGAATTTATCAAATATTTTTATCATCAGAAACATTCAGGATTCCCGAAACTTGTCAGGGCTAGGTCATTTAATATGCAGCATCTTTCTGAAACGAGATGACTGCTTGTGAGAAGTATTGTTATTGTTGTCACCATAAGTATCGGCATTAGGTTTAGTTGTTTCATAAGATCCATCAACATATTTTGTTACGATTATTTCACAATAACCGCATTCATATCTCTTAGTTGGGGGATCGTGAAGAATAGATCCATTTTTCCAAACCATGAGAGCACCACAGTTAGGACAATACATAGTCATGAGTATACCACAATGGAATATTCTCCTTATTAAGTACTCCATTTAATAGTCCATTTTGCAGCGTCTATTCAGATTACATGGGAATTCGAGAATTCTAAGAGTGGGACATTCTCATCAATTTTAGCTCAGCTAATCCAGTAAGAAATTACCATGATGTGCTTCCTGCACTTTCGTGACAATAAGAAAAAGCAAAGTAGGAATTAGCCGATTAATGATTTTCCTCATCGCATCTTATCAAAATGCGAATCATTAATAAAATTCATTGAACAAGCTTGCAACTTATGTTTAGAAGGAAACGCAAGTCCAATAGTTAAAACGATATACAAAAATTGTTCAGGTCTTACAATATTTCATTCATAAATTTCTTCCAGATTATTAATTAAGATGTATAAATGGGCTTTATTGTTACAATAATTTTAGCCTCAATTTTGGGCTAAGATCGCCAATTCTGGTATGGTACAAAAATAAACTTAAAAACAAAGGGAAGGTATAACATGGATAATGAAGAAAGGAATGCTTAAATTTATACTGGCCATTTCTGGATTTTTTGCTCTATTTGGTATAGGATACTTTCTAAATCAATATTTTCGCTTTGGGTCTTGATAACTATAGATAACAGACCCAATTATTTTTGCTCTCCTCCTATCTTCGTTCCTATTCCGCGATTTAATACCAGTCATTAATCTGACTCGTCCTCATCTCATTGAACAACAATTGTTTATGGCACCAATTGATGTACGAATTAATA
>JARBAV010000368.1 GCA_029237515.1 Nitrososphaerales archaeon | reverse complement strand
TTGGGAGATAACTGCCGCAAGCGAGAGATTAGTTACATCCGGAAAAGCAGCTTTTTCAAAGAGTGAGGCATCGTCTAAAAATGTGCCCTGGCTTTCATTGATAGTTCCTTCCCATGCTGCTATGATAAGAAATGAGTTGGCTAACATGAAAGCTGAGGGATTTGTCCCTGCTCCACTCCGAGATTATGTAAGCCCTGATGAGGCTATCAAAAGGTATGATGCAAGTATCAAATGGATTGATACCCACAAGCATGCGATTATAGGTAATGGTCCTTTTTACTTGGACTCGTATAACCCAGAAGGGAGGGTCATAACATTGAAGGCCTTTAGGGATAACTCATATCCTTTTGAGAAAGGTCACTGGTCAATATACGAGACACCCAAGATCGCATCGATCGACAAAGTAGCTGCACCAAGAAACATTATCGCAGGACAGAGTGCAATCAAGGCTGACGTATCCGTTAGCATCGAAGGCAGACCGGCTCAAAATGCATCTGTCTTTTACTTTGTCTCTGACAAGGATGGAAGAACTGTAATATCAGGCAATACTTCGGTTTCAGATGGTAATGGCAAATATTCAATAGAGATACCAGCGAACAAGACTGCACTTATATCAACTGGGCCTAGTATTATGAAGATATTCGCAGTAAGCGATTCTGCATACAGACCGGATATCCAATCTACAACGCTAATAGCCGTCAATCCATTGGCCAGTCAGAGACAACAACAACCTCGGTAATTGGATGGTTAGTAAAGGGATTGCATTTATTGTGTTTCAAGCAACTCAGTTGGAGCCGATGTAATTTTTTTAACTATTGCTCACGTATAGAAAAACCTCATGATAATGAGCCTAGATAAAAATAAGATGTCGAAAGAATTCTTTTGCTTCCGAAAACTGTTCAGAGACACTTTGTTCACACCTCTGACCAGCAAGCCTGCTATACCACCATTTATAGATAACATCAACTCCAATTAGCCAGATGTTTCGCCGATGACAGGTTTTCTCCTTTTTTTCGCCAAAACAACTGCTTACAGAATTCTAGTTGTTGTTATTACCGTGGTTATCACATTGATACTTCTTGGTTCTTCTATGGACAAGCTGCTTACTGATAGGATTAGAGCTGAAGTAGTTGAAGCAACTGCTCAGGATAATATTCAGTTCAAGACACTTTCTCAACGCCAAGCCTATGTCGATGAACAAATTAAGTTAAAGACCCAAGATCTTGGACTGGACCAGCCATGGTACTCTCCTAAAAGATTTGTTAACACCCTTTTTGAGGTACTCACGTTTAATCTTGGTCGATCAAATTTCGCTATATCGGATAGCGGCTCCTCTGATGTCAGCGACATAATCTTGGAGAGAGTGCCTAAGACAGTATTGCTCTTTACAACTTCTACAGTGATAGTTGTTGTAATTGGCTTATTTTTGGGGACATACATGGCAGAGAAAAGGGGTTCGGTTCTTGACAAGAGCGTGTCATTTGTTGCCGTTGTCAGTAATACTTTTGCGACCTTTTGGGTGGGTATGTTGATGATACTGTTATTTTCATTTACCCTTGATATCTTTCCTGCTCGATCTACGCCATTGACTCCGCCGGGAGAACCATTTTACATCTTGGACCTGTTGTACGGCATGATTTTGCCATTGATTACATTAGTCCTGCTGAGCTTTACAGTTTGGTCATTTGTGGTGCGTTATTTTGTATCCCGTGTTTTGGATGAAGACTATATACAAGCAAAACGTGTGATGGGAATTCGAAAACGAAAAATATTATACTCTCACGCACTCAAAAACGCAGCTCCTCCAATCTTGACTGGAATAGTCACTGCCCTAATTGCTTCAATAACTGGTAGTTTCATCGTAGAAGCAGTATTTGACTGGCCTGGAGTTGGAAAGCTACTTTATGATGCAATAATCGTAATGGATATTCCTATAATCTTGGGAAGTACTTACGTGTTTACATTAATTTATGTGGTGACAATGTTGATAGCCGATCTCCTCTATGCATACTATGATCCAAGAGTTAAGGTGTCTTCGTGAAAGCCTCGGAATCTGCAAGTAATTTCAATATACTAGTTCATCGGATTCTGCATACCAAGGCCGCCATTGCAGGCTTCTTCATTCTAGGGATCTTGGTCTCTATGACTGTCTATGCGTTTATCGCAGTGCCGCTAGAATCATTCAGTCAGTGGAACGATCCCGGATTTTGGATTGATTATCCAAAATCTGCCGCACCCTCTTGGGTAAATTCTCTGTTTCCAGAAGCCAATCTTCCTAGTCATATGATCTTCGGACCCAGCGATGCAAAAACACATAACAGTACATTTGGAGGCATTCCGACTAATTCGTTCCTATTTAATATTGACTTCCCTTACAATTCGTTTCCCACAGATTTTATCATTGATTATTGTCTAAGATACGGTAACATTCCCCCAGTAATCCAGGTCGATGTCACCAGGCCCGATGGAGAGAGCTTTATGATATACAATTCTCCACTTCCATCAAGCGAAATATCATCATCAGAAGGCACATCTAGCCTAACTGAATACTGCTCTAGGATCTTTTCTACTGATGAAACAATAAGAGACAATTTACAAACATACACAGGACTTTTTGATTACAGCCCTGACCTATCTTCACCTCAAAAGATGATCTTTTCTAAACTGGACGAAGAAGAGGTGCTTAAAGGAAACTACCTATTCAATATTACTTACTACCTTTTTGGTGCAGAGGACAAAGTGGAGAACACAAAAGTAATACTCGGGGGTAAGGTCTACGGCCTAATGGGAACAGATGATTTACGTAGAGACTTAAGCATAGGAATTTTCTGGGGTGCCCCTGTAGCCTTATTTGTAGGTTTGACAGCTGCGATCTCTTCAGTTATCATTGGCATGTTATATGGACTTCTTGCTGGCTATAAGGGCGGAAGGTATGATGAGGCGTTGATGAGGGTCAACGACCTGGTGATTTCACTTCCCACATTCGTTTTCCTCATAATCCTTTCTATCACTATTGGCAGTAGCATTTACCTCATAACCCTTTTCCTTGTCATCTTTGGATGGAGTGGAATTGCCAGAGTCGCAAGGAGTCTTGCTCTCCAGATAAAGAATCTTCAATACGTTGAAGCCTCGAAGCTCATGGGCGAGAAAGACATTAGGATAATTCTCCGGCATATCTTGCCCCAGCTCCTACCACTTACGTTTGCAAGTATAGCCTTAGCAGTACCTGCTGCCATTTTAGCTGAAGCAACATTGAGTTTTATAGGTCTAGGTGATCCTTCAATTCCTACCTGGGGAAGCATTCTTCATGACGCTAATACTGCTTCTGCTGCTGCCAGAGGTCTCTGGTGGTGGATACTGCCGCCTGGCATTATGATAGCTGCGGCAGGTGTATCATTTGCACTGATTGGAAGTGCTATTGAGTCAGTTACCAATCCTAGAGGATCTTCTGCCCAGTCGAAAGTGAGATTTACCTAGTACTTTGAAAGTTGCGTGAATGAATGGTATGACTTGATGTATAATAATATGTTAGGATATCACACACCACGTGGTTAGGAAAAAAGAACATTTCAGATCAACCAGAATTGTCTAGCCATCTGGTTAGCAGCATTACAAGTGACCTTGGAAAGCGCTATGCTATGATTAACGGAAGTGATTTTCCATTTCGATCAAATGCACCAATGCAATTCTCATCATAAGGAAAACTTATGATGATTGAGACCAATCCAAAGAAATTGTTCAAGTCCTGCAATGATGGACGATTTGATCCCCCTGGATGTGAGTGAGCCGTACCGATATATGAAAGGTCAAAGGGTAAATCGTAGCTTGGGAAACCTGAGTAATATGGCCCATGGGAGGCAAAAGGTGGCACGACCAACCCATCAATGTGTACCTGGGCATTCTTGTGTTGATGTTGACCTCTAAGAATAAGTATCCCTTCATTAGGATGCCAGCTCTTTGCAAATGTTATAATGCCATCTGCCGTTTCCCGGGTCAGAACTATCGTGCGATTTACCTTAGGTGGTTTTTTTTCCTCCATTGCGGGATCCTGACCTTGGTTCTTTCTATCGTTTTGATTCAATAGCCTCCTGAAAAATGACAATTAATCTTACTGTTAGCGATCGCTCCAACTAAATTTAAGCATTGTCGGATTTGTTTCTATTGCCGGATATAGCTTCTTTTTGGAGAGAAGCAAATCTGTAACTTTCTAGGTCGATCCGGAGAGAACCAGGGAATGGAGCAGTTGTGAAGGTGTTTAG
>JARBAV010000039.1 GCA_029237515.1 Nitrososphaerales archaeon | reverse complement strand
GACGGTTTATTCATGGAAGAGCTTTCAGCATCATTTGGAGGTAGAACAGCAGATCTAATAATAAAGATGATGCCTCCAGTAGTTACAACCGAAACCATACAAAACCAAAGTCAAAAACCAATTATTCAGTTTAAGCTTTACGATCCTTCTACAAAAGAGGGATATAAACATGTAACATATTTTATAACAATTGATAAGGACGGCAAGAAGCTGATTTCTGATTGGTTTCACGATGACAAAGGAGATTTGAAAATAGAGATGAAACCAAGTAATACAGAAAGAATAACTGTTTACGGAGAGCCGGATCCTATTTTGGAGGCGTTTACAGGAAGAGAAGATAATCCTGTAGTTGCAACAGGCCCCATATTCTCCGAAGGAGGTTTATATCACTTTAAAGTAAGAATAGCTACAATTGATTACGCTAGATCGTTTCTTCCAGATGATCAGCAGCCAGAATATGAAGGCTGGTTAAGTGTGGGAGCCGTCGAGAATCAACAGGTCTCAATAGGTAACGACACCAAACCAATTCCAGTTCAGATAATTTCTTATTATGATGAGCTGAAAGATTTCAGTTTTGATCCAGATACTAAGGAGATGCAGTTTACTATGCCATTTGATTGGAATCTAACAAGATTGCAGGACAACAAGGTAATGGTACATCAAGAAATCCAGCTTCCTAAACCATCTGAACTTGTAGCTAATTCATACATCGGAACTATAAATGGTGTTGATGTTACAAAAGACTTAATGATAGATCCCACCAATAGTACAAAGGATGTAGTTCACTTTATGATACCAAAGCCAGTCGTTATGCAGATAGCAGAACAAGTAAATAAAAGTGGACAAGCAAAAGATGGATTGATGAAATTTACGTTTAAGCCTACAGTATAGTAATTAGGCCGAGCTACAATCACGACAATCGCAATAATGATAGCAGTAACACCACACTAGTGTTCTCAGAACAATTTTTATTCAGAGATTACCAACAAAAGTATTTGATTTGGTTGAGTTATCCATACTGGCTTTCGTGGATCTATTATAGCCAAGTAGTAGACAGTAGACCAATTGTGAAGCAGACAGACCTACTGTCTACATCTAAAACTTAGCTTGAAACAGAAAATATTATTATATTATTAACCTTTTCTAACATAGAATCTGAATATTGTGATAAGTTAAAGTGATTATCTCTGTAATTCAGAACAAATAGTTATGGATTCAATATTTTGTGAACCCAGGAAGCAGCAAGTAAATGGTGCGACAACCAGCAGATAAGAAAATTCTTTCAATATCTATTCCGTTTTTTCTATAAGTATAAAATAATCTATTCCCTTTATTCTCAATTTTGATAGGTTGTCCGCTTCTTCGTCTATACTTTCTCCTACGATTAGTGCTAAGGCGACCTTGTTCCTACTCGAAGAAATATACCTTTGAAGCGCTTCCTGAAACGACTTGACAGTTTCCTTACTTATTCTGCCGTTAATTACTTTTGCTGCAATCGTTCCATATCCCTTGGTAGCTTCGATTAGATCGGAGATCTCTTTACTGGGTTGTTGTTGCCTTTCTGGGACAGTTGCAGAACTAGACTTCGAGGGGAGCGCAATATTCGAAAGTACCTTCGAAGGAATCTCATTTGTTAAATGATCCTTGTCTATTAGAATATCAAATACTGTATTCTTATGAACCTGGACATCAATTAGGTTCTTATAACTGTCAGGGCTACTGGAAAGATACTCCCTTAGTGGTTCTCCTATACCCTCTATAGTTTCAGATAAAGCTCTCAGTACTTGCTCCTTACTTCTGGTGGACATTGAAATAGTTATACCTGCTTTAATGGAATTCCTTTCAAAAACATCAGCCCAAAGATGCAGTGTTCTGCGGGATTTTATTAGACTATAAAGAAGATATGCAACTACGACAAGTAAGATAGTCGCAACAAAGGTAATGATCATATCATAGGTCTTGTCGGGCAAGAGGTTATACTTTGAAACGACATCAGTGATATCAAGGATAGCAAGAACAATTAACGCTGCTATAAGTCCAATAATTGGATAGAACGTCTTTTCAATCGATCGTATCATTTTAGAAGATTCGTGAGCGTACCTTGTTGGCATTATTGGTGAGTCAGCACTATCTGACACGTCAAAATTGCTTCTCCTTGATCCTTTATTCATTTACACTGTTGGTCAAATAATCTGCATGATGAATATATAAGGTATATTGGAGAGGATATGGAATTTTTGCTCCTCCGATTCCTCATTCTATTTCACTTTTTCTATTACCGCGTTGGGATATTCCCTGCTCACTTATGTACTCACTCCGTATCGCAAATATCAGATATCCCGCCAAGCCAATTATT
>JARBAV010000367.1 GCA_029237515.1 Nitrososphaerales archaeon | reverse complement strand
ACTTGAAAATAGAATTACCTGATTTATCACTTCCATTTCGAAGGTACAGATATTCAGATCTTATAGAAAAGTTGCAAGAATCCGGTGAGTCTATTGAATGGGGGGATGACATCTCGCAGCAAAAACTACGAAACCTTAATGATGATGACATGAAATATTTTTATTTTATAATTGACTGGCCGACGTCAATAAAACCGTTCTATGTTAAAGCAAAATCAACGAGTACTGAGTGCGAATCTTTTGATTTGATGTATGGTAATCTTGAGTTATCTTCAGGAAGTACAAGAATCCATGATAAGGGTAAGCTAACTGAAAGAATGAAAAAACAAGGGCTAAACACTGGTGCGTTCGATTTTCATTTGAAAGTTTTTGACTATGGCATGCCCCCTCATGCAGGATTCGGTATGGGGTTAGAACGATTAATTATGAGCATGTGTGGTGTTGATAATATTAGGGATGTTGTATTATTTCCTCGAGATATAGATAGGTTGTCGCCTTAACAAATAATATATCTATGAAAAGATGACATTAACATGATTTCAAAAGAAGATTTAGAACATCTCGCTCAAATATCACGAATAAATTTAACTGAAAATGAACTTCAAAAATTTCCTAAACAACTAGACAAGACAATAGAATACATCGATATTCTTGAAGAACTTGCATCTGATGATTCAGTTAATTTAGACTTGCAGGAATTAAGATTTGAAGAACTTAGAATAGATGAGATAAGCATGTCTGATAAAAAGCAACTCAACAAGAACATTACAGAAGATGGATTCTTAAGAGGTCCTAAGATGAAATAGAATGACGAAACTAGACGACCTGCTTGCATATGAAGTAGTTGAAGGCCTAACTGAAGGTCAGTTTACTGCTGAAGAATATGTTGTCTCTATACTTAAGAGAATAGAAGAAGTCGAGCCAAAGGTACATTCATTTATCACATTGGATACTGAGGGAGCTTTATCTTCCGCGAAGATTATAGATAAGAAAATAAGAGAAAAAGAAGATGTAGGTCAACTAGCAGGAGTAACAGTAGGCATAAAAGATAACATTTCCACGAAAGGTATCAGAACCACTTGTGCTTCAAAAATTCTGGAAAACTATATTCCTACATATGATGCTACCGTAATAAGGAATCTGAAGGAAAATGGTGCAATTCTATTGGGTAAATTGAATTTGGATGAGTTTGGAATGGGTTCAACGACTGAGTACAGCAGGTATCATCCAACTCACAATCCGTGGAATTTGGATTATGTTCCCGGTGGTTCCTCAGGTGGAAGTGGAGCAGCAGTAGCTGCTGGAGAATGTACTGTTGCTCTTGGATCAGATACTGGAGGTTCAATAAGATGTCCTTCTAGCTTCTGTTCTGTAGTTGGACTTAAACCAACTTACGGTAGGGTAAGCAGATCCGGACTAATCTCATATGCGAATAGTCTGGAGCAAATTGGTCCTATATGCAGATCGGTTAAAGACTTGGTAATGATGCTAAACATCATTTCTGGAAAGGACGCGATGGATAACACAAGTATGCTGTCGTCTCCAATTACCATTCCTAAAAAATCAAATAAACTAAATGTAGCAGTAATAAAAGAGTTAATTACTGGCAGTGATCAAGAGGTTGCAAAATCGGTTTATTCAGCATCAGAAAAATTTCAGGAGATAGGATGTTCGTATGAAGAAGTTTCAATTGAGAATTTACATTATGCATTACCCTCATATTATACTCTTGCTAGTGCTGAAGCAAGTAGTAATCTTGCAAGATATGATAATATCAGATATGGATTCGACTATCCCATAGGGGAGTATAAATGGGATACCTATTTTAGCAACGTCAGAGAAAACTTTGGAGAAGAAGTAAAAAGGAGAATATTAATTGGATCATATGTTCTTTCTTCTGGATATTATGGCAAATATTATCTCAAGGCAAGGAGACTACGTTCTCTATTAAGATTAGAATTGCTTACCTTATTCAAAAAATATGATCTTTTAATTGGACCAACGATGCCGATACTCCCATTTAGGTTTGGTGAAAAGATAGATGATCCAATTAAAATGTACCTGGTTGACATAAATACTGTTATAGCAAATCTTGCAGGCATTCCTGCAATATCACTACCTGTTGGATTTAGCAACGGTCTTCCCATCGGACTGCAAATTATGGCAGCGCCATTTGAAGAACAAAAGCTAGTCGATGCATCATATGAGCTTGAGAATGCTATCAATATCCAAAGGAAGACAAATGCGATATGAGCATGGTAATGATCGGTTTAGAGATTCATGCTCAAATAACTGCTCTCAATAGTAAACTATTTTGCTCATGTCGTGGAAACTATCGAGATCTTGGACCCAATACTAACATCTGTGAAATATGCTGCGGACTTCCGGGTTCATTACCATCTATCAATCAAAGGGCTATAGAATATTCAACAATGACATCAGTCGCTTTAGGGTGTAAAGTTCCAGACAAGATCATGTTTTACCGCAAGAATTATTTTTATCCTGACTTGCCAAAAAACTTTCAGATTACTCAATATAATGTATATGGTTTTTCAAGCATAGGAGTAGACGGCATATACGAATTGGATGATGCAAAACAGATTAGAATTAGTAGAATTCAATTGGAGGAAGATCCGGGTAGAATAGCATATTCTGAAGGTGGCATGAATGTAGGGAATTCTGCTTTGATAGATTATAATAGAGCCGGAGTTGCTTTAATTGAAATAGTTACAAAACCAGATTT
>JARBAV010000366.1 GCA_029237515.1 Nitrososphaerales archaeon | reverse complement strand
CTGGCGCGGTAGAATTATGTCAGGCGCTAAAGCGATCTGGCTGGAAATTGATCGCTGTTTCGGGTGGCTTCACAATAATTACGGATAGACTGAAAGAAATGCTGGGTTTGGACAGAATATTTTCTAATGAGCTGGTCTTTTCCAATGGAGTACTGCAAGACGTCATCATTAGAGTTACTTCTGATAAGGCCGCCGCGATAAAGGATCTATTGCTTGAGTGGGGGGTCAAGAAAGAAGATACTGTAGTCGTGGTTGACGGTGCAAATGATCTGAAACTTTTCGCAATTGCAGGATACACAGTGGGATTTTGCCCGGTAGATAAAATAAAAGAACGAGCCGATGCGGTGATTGAGATTCGTGATTTGTCACTTCTTTTAAATTTGCTTGAAAAAAGATTCGGTAAGGCAGTTCTAGCAAACCTATAGAATTTACAGTTCCATATAATTGTCGAACCTGCCCTTACAAATCATCCCGATTCCCGTAGAGAAGGATGTAACCATAGGTGATGATATTGCAAGGGTAATAATGCACGCACTCAAGGCAAACCAAATACCCGTGGTGGATCACGACGTGTTGGTAGTTACGCAGAAAATTATTTCAAAATCTGAAGGTCGTATTTTGGATTTGTCGAAGGTGAAACCGTCGAATCACGCAGTAGAATTAGCCAGCAAGACAAATAAGGATCCTCGATTTGTAGAATTAATTCTCATGGAGTCGAGGAGTTTAGTGAGGTATTCGGAAAATCTGATCATTACCGAAACAAGGCACGGGTTTATCTGCGCAAACTCTGGAATAGATCAAAGTAACGTCTGCAGACCCAGAGACAGCTTTGTGTCACTGCTGCCCGTTGATCCAGATCTCTCTGCAAAAAGAATAAGACAAGCTATTGCCGATACTATTGGCATTGATATTGCCGTTGTAGTGTCTGATACATTTGGAAGGCCTTTTAGATTGGGACAGACAAATGTTGCAATTGGACTTTCAGGCATGGATTCTATGAAGAGCTACATAGGGCAAGCCGACATGTATGGCAACTTGCTTAGGATCACCGAAATTGCGATCGCTGACGAACTCGCATCAGCTGCCGAACTCGTAATGGGCAAAACTGAGAGGGTTCCTGTAGCCATTGTAAGAGGGTATAAATTTTCTTCTACGGAGAATAGTTCTGCGAAGTCCCTAATACGGGACAGTGTTCATGACCTGTTCCGATAGGAAACTTACATTGTAAATGTTTCTAAACATTTAATATCTTGAGAACTCAAATTAATCTATTCCTTGAGTGCCAAGAGTGAAATTGCTCCTACAAAGACAATTGATGTGAGGGGATTGTATTGCCCTGAACCTGTGTTCAGAACTAAAATCGAAATGGAACGTCTTGCCAAAGGGGAGATAATCAAAGTAATAGCTGACGATCCCGCTTCTGAAGAAGATATTTCAAGATGGGTCAATAGAAATGGTCACGAGTTGCTTTCAGTGAACTTGATCAATCCAGATCTGGAATTTATGATAAAAAAAGGAAAGTAGATGTATGGCCACTTTAGCTCAAGCGAAAGCTACTGAACGTATTGGGAACACTCCACTCATAGAGCTTTCTTCCTTTTCAACCAAAAACATCAAGTTCTATGCTAAACTCGAATGGTATAATCCGTTTGGATCAGTAAAAGATAGGCCTGCGTATTGGATGATTAAGGATGGAGAAAAGAAAGGCTTGCTTAAGAAGGATGCTAGCATCATTATCGAGCCTAGCTCAGGTAATACTGGAATCGCTCTGGCTGGGATCGCTGCTGCTCTGGGTTATAAGGTTGAGATAGTTATCCCTGAAAAGGTGAGTCAGGAGACCAAATCACTTTTGAGAAATTTGGGAGCTAGTTTGCATGAAACAACAGATGATCTTTGTCCAAGGGTAGGCGCAGGTACCGATCAGAGTATAGCGCTCGCGAAGGCTATCTCAAAACCTAGACCTGATATCTACTATATGCCCAATCAATACGAAAATGATGCTAATTTTCTATCTCACTATGAAGCAACAGGGCCTGAAATATGGGAACAAACAGACGGTAGTGCTACTCATTTTGTTACTGGGTGTGGGACCGGGGGAACAATCACTGGTACAGCGACGTTCCTGAAGGAAAAAAATCCACACATCCGTGTTATAGCGGTACAAGCACAAAGAAATCATTTGTTGCAAGGTTTGAGGAATTTTGAAGAGTCAGCTATGCCAGACCTCTTTGTTCGAAGAAAGCATGTAGCTGATGATTGGCATACGGCAACCAATGATGAGTCTTTTTTGATGGTAAAGGAATTGGCCGAAAGAGAAAAGCTATTTGTCGGGCCTTCGACTGGCGCAGTGATGTCCGCCATGGTAAAGATTTCGCAAGGAATGAAAGACAGAGGTTCTATTGTAGGCATATTTGCAGACGACGGTAGGAAATTTAAGACGCTTTATCAACAATTGAAATTGTTTGATGAGGTACAGATGTCCAAGATAATGGCCGAGTCAGAGCATCTACCAGCGCTTGCGTTTGATACCGATTAGCTTCAAGTGCACCTTTAAGAGCCTGCATACATCTAAAGTCCAGCTCCTCGAATCTCCACTAACCACTTTTCGACGTCTAGAGCTGCCATACACCCAAACCCTCCGGCTGTGATTGCTTGACGATATCTGTAGTCGTGCACGTCGCCCGCAGCGAATACTCCTTCAACACTTGTTCTAGTATTCTTTGTTAGAATGATGTATCCTCTATCATCGAGCTCAAGTTGGCCCTTAAATATAGATGTGTTCGGTTCATGCCCTATCGCAACAAAGAGACCGCCAACTGGGATATTTCTTTCCTCGCCAGTCTTTAGATTTCTGACCGAGATGCTGTTGATCTTCTTATTTCCGCTAATATCGGATACGACATTGTCCCAGACAAAATCAATCTTGGGATTTTCAAACGCTTTTTCTTGGAGAATCTTGCTAGCTCTAAGGAAATCCTTTCTATGTATTATTTTCACTGATTTTCCAAATTTTGTAAGGAACGTTGCTTCTTCAATTGCAGTATCACCACCTCCTACGACCGCAATATCTTCGCCTTTAAAAAAGGGCCCATCGCATGTGGCACAGTATGAGATACCTTTACCAGCAAACTCTTGCTCAGCTCTTAAACCCAGTTTTCGCGGTGATGCCCCAGTACAGATAATAACCGATTCAGAACGAAATTCCTGCCCGTGAGTCCTAATTCCGAAAGGCCTCTTCTTGAAATCGACCTCCACAACTTCGTCATCCAAAAGTTTGGCCCCAAATCTTTCCGCCTGTTGGCGCATATTCATCATCAATTCAGGCCCAAAAATTCCATTTGGAAATCCAGGATAATTCTCCACTTCACTCGTAGTCATCAACTGTCCTCCGGGCAGAGATCCTGAGATTAGAAGCGTATTCAACTTAGCTCTAGACGTATATACCCCAGCGGTATAACCTGCTGGTCCAGATCCTATAATTATTATTTCGTACGTTTCTGGCCTGTGGGAAGAGTTGTTCTCGCCTCTTCGAGGATCATTCGACATAGATTTTTAGGATCTTAGGAGTACCGACCTGTTAATAATTCGTTCGGAAGTCTTAATGCATTCATTGTTAACAGAGAATAGTGAAAAGAGTACCAATCTGGCTGTATCGAACATAGATCCATCTCGATGGTACTCGCGCGAAAGACGTTGGCCTGACGCATCATAGTCAATAGAGAGCCTAAGATTATTTGATAAAGGTCATCAATAAACGGTAGCAAGCCTTATTAATTTTGAAGCTAGGTTAGGTTATCGGACTTTTTCATTTTATATTCCGTAACCAAAAGGGTGGAGAATTGAAGGTTAACAAAAAACTGCTTGGAAATAAAGTGGTGATACAACCTTTTGCTAGCATTTGAGAGCATTTGTAGAATCACTCAGTTCTGTTCAGCTTTAACAATGGATCTGTGGTTACTTTTTTGCGTTTTTTACCTTAACTTTGGGAAATTCAGATAAACCTCTTATTTTGTCGGTAACGATTTCTGCGACCTTCTTTCCAGATAAAAGCATGGAACCAAACGTCGGCCCCATTCTAGGCAGACCAAATGTTTCTGTCACACACATACCTGTCGCCACTAGTCCAGGAAATATTTCAGCAGTGTTTTCTACAACTGCATCCTCTCCACCATTTACCCACATAGGATCCATCCCTTTCCAATCAATTAGGCCTCTTTGCATCAATCTCTTGACTGCAACTGAATCATGTCCAGAAGCATCAACTACTATCTTACTTTCTAGCGCAATAGGGTCCACACAAGTAATATTCCTTGGAAGTGCAGAAACTGGCATCCAATTTACAACAACGCCGCCTACCCGCTTATCTTTAAGAACCAAATCGTCAAACTTTGTAAGTTGCAGAAAGCGAACCCCTGCCTCACATGCTGCGGCTATGAGTTTAGAGCATGCCTCCGGACCCCAAGTTGCATATAAGCTATCGCTTATCTTCTTGTAACGCACCCCCAATTCTTCCCAAACCAATTGAGCGGGAGCTCTTACCGTGACGGGATTCATCATGTAACCTCCAACCCAATAACCGCCACCAAGGTAATTGTTTTGTTCAATCACTAATGTTCTTATCCCATTATTAGCTAACCCCTTAGCAGCAGTCAAGCCGGCTGGGCCTCCACCAATTACAATTACATCTGACTGAGAATATTCCTGTAGTGTATCATTAAACATCGAAGTTATTGTTCTTGTGATCTCGCTTTCGCTTACTTCTGAAAATATCCTTGCCATTCTAATAAACGTACTTCTTGGATGTAAATATATTATTTACTCCCTTTGGGCCCCAAAAACAGAAGACTACATTGTAGCATCATTATGCCAAAGTTAAAGATTTGCTGAATATCTACTGACCTTTGGGCTGTGAACTTGAAACTGGACCGGCCCGAATCTTGGCGTCGATATTTTCCACTAACTCTAGCAATTCCGTTTTGTGTGTATTAAGATATTCAAGGCCCCTGTCCTTCAACCTTATCTGATACAACCTAAGATCACGGTGATCATCAAAAAATTGTTCAATCATAGCCGCCCCGTGTTTGCTCGGATTAATTAATAATTCAAAACAATTGGTCGTCGCTTCCAGATCTCCTTTTTCTAATGCCATCTTTGCATCCCCAAGTACTTCACTTATATCGCGCAGCTGCTGCATAGGCGCGGAGATAGTTTTAGTTCTGTGGAGTAACCCTGTACGTTTGGTACTTCCTACTCTTTCGGCGATAGTCTTTGCTAGTTCGTAGTACTCCTCTCTCCTGCCAAATGGGTAGTAACCGTATCTCTGTTCCCGGCGCACTACTAATCCATTCATAGTCAATCTAGTAAGAGCGTAGTCTACTTCTTCTTTGTCCATCGAAGTGATCCAGACTATTTTTCCAGGATAATTGTAACCTTGTCTAATTGCCTCAAGAACAACAACTTCAACAATGCGCCTAAATCCCTCCTCGGCCCTCGCGTATTCAAAGTCCCTATCGCGAACAGCCTTCCTTGCAAAAGAGATATCGATCTCGATAGACCGCTTAAGCGCCTCCAATCCATCTCCCACGTTCTTGCTAAGAACAAGGTAGCAAGCCAAATTATACCAAGCCATACCGTCGTTTGGATCGAAATCTATAGCGTTTTCACAAGCTTGTATTGCTTTTTCATAATTTTTCAATCTGTAAAACGCTAGTCCCTTCAGGTTCCAAGCTTCTGCATTGTTAATATCGATTTCAAGAGCTTTATCGTAACATGAAACGGCCGTTGTAAATTCGTCCAAATGAAAATGAGCATAACCTTTCTTGATCCACGCGTCAACATAACTTGGGTCTAATCGCAAAGCTAAATCAAAATCTCGTATAGCATCTTCCATTTTGTCATCAGACATATGCGAAATTCCTTTCTTGTATTGGTCAATCTTTTGGATATCTCGAATGTCTAGTTGCTCCTCTTCATTAGAGCGAGCAGAGACTTCACTTTGATCCTTATTAGGCGTCCTCCTCCGAAGGAAATTGCCCATTTAACTAAATTACTCCATTCGTAGTTAAATACATTTGGAAGATTTCACGATAGAATGCAAAACAAGGTCGATTATTGTTCTCAAAATAAGAAACGTTCAATCATTTAATACCCTATTAATAAACTAGCGGCCGACACACTATTTGAGGGTGTATATATGAAAATCGACATTTCGGAGCTGGGTATAGTTGTTAGAACTATCATCAAGGTTGGAACCGCTCCACATACTATGATTGTCAATATGATTAGCCAAACGGCAGTCATTTTCTCTACCATATTTTCAATTTTTGTAGATTACATATATAAATTTTAAAACTGGATAGAGACAATCTGGATAGTTATAATAGAAATTTGGTGACTTTATGGTTCTTTTGCATTATTTAGAGGGTTTAATAACAAAATTAAATAGAATTATAAATAAGTTAATTATTTTTTCTCCCAAGAGATGAGGTTACTAGAGTATCAAGGGAAAGAGCTTTTTAAAGAATATGGAATCCCCATCCCCAAATCCCGCATTGCTTTTTCGGTCGAGGAAGCTCGCTTACTCCTTAACAACGAACTTGCATTTCCAATAGTTCTAAAATCACAAGTCCCAGTTGGCGGTCGAGGAAAGGCTGGTGCTATCAAAAAATGCCAAAACATGGATGAAGTTGAAAGACAATTTTCTGTCCTCCAAAATAAGAAAATCGAAGGGGAGTTTCCTAGAGGCCTTCTCCTTGAGGAAGTCATAAGTATTTCTAAAGAATTGTATGTCTCCCTATTTCTCAATCGTAGTACGCGTTGCTTTTCATTGATCGTATCTGCGGCCGGAGGAATGGAGATAGAATCGGCGGAAAATCGATTTATTCTAGATATATCCTCCAAAGATGATATAGAAAAAATTGCTTCGAGAATAGCTGAATTGGCCGACATAGGTAGTGAAAATCGTCAGAGATTCGTTGAATTCGTGAAGAAGCTCTATGGATTACTTTGCGAGAAGGAGGCTGAACTAGTGGAAGTAAATCCAGCTGCACTTTTAGCTGATGGCTCGATTGTAGCACTGGACTCCAAGGTCATTAT
>JARBAV010000365.1 GCA_029237515.1 Nitrososphaerales archaeon | reverse complement strand
TGTCAAAGACGCCGCAAAGGCAATTCTAGATGCGGCTATTTCTACGCGAGAAGCGGTCAAAGCATTTAGTGATAGCGGCGTTGTTACAGAGCTTGCCGAATCGATACAAGAAGCAACGAAGGCGGCTAGAGACACAGCACAAGGTATGAGAGATACAAGCAGAGAACTTCACGAAAGTCGAACAACACCTAAGCTCGTAAGTGCCATATATCAAACGTTGTCAAAAGTTGATGAAACAGGGGCCAAAGCAAACGAAACAACAACCTTACCTTCAAAACCTTCCCCTCAAACGACAGGAACTCCTTTAAAGGCGACTAAAAGGAGAAGGAAATCAAGAGATGATACTGTTACAAAGAAACCGAGGAAAAGGTTAACAACGAACAAGACTAAATCTCAAACTGATTTCAAGGAATTAGAAAGCAAATCGAATATAAGTACTAAAGTCGGGAGAAAAAGTCGTAGAAGCGAGAAGTAGAAGTGGGGTGTGTCGTTACTTAACAAATAAGCTAAATGATAGAGTGATTGGTAATACTTCGCCTCTCTATGAAAAAATTGAGAAAGCTTCATGAACGGATACAGAATTTTTATCACCAAAATGACAGAATAATACTATCAAGAATAGCTTCAGCAGCACTCTAATATTTGGCTCTATCAGGGCCAACAACTCTCGTGCATATCTAATGGGATCAACGAGGACAGATTAAGGAAAATAAAAATAAAGTCATACCACCTTTTTTAAGGCGATATTTTAAATGCATAGTATAAAAAATGGAAAACAGATTGACGAACTATCAATTAGAGGATTATTTTTTTTGCTTGCCAGTTTCTAACTTCCGGGCTTGCCAAGGTGAATATCCATCATATTTTAGATTTTCCTCAGATCCTAACTGTGTATAACATCCATGGAATATGATTTGACTGATAATGAATTAAAACTGCGTGTTCTGTCGGGAATTGTCTCAACGACTGGTGATTCTCCGAAATTTACGAACAATGCTACAGCGACAATTGGATGCAAAGCCTTCTGAGATTGCCCACTGAAAAGATATTTCATAGGGAAACAAATCTAATTTGATTATGAATGCGAATAGCAATGACCCACGCATTGAAGGATTATCAACGAAACCAATAGGCAACATTAAATAATCCGTCCCAATTGGCAGGAGATAGTTATTATCCTGTGGATAATTTACGACGTAGACACTGATGTTAAGTTGAAATTTGTATTTTACTCCAGTTATTTGCAATGCAAGTAATTCTATCCTTCTAATAGTATACATACCACTTTTCTTCAAATGGGGAGGAGGATCACAGCACTGACTATAATATTTACTTGACCATATCCATGAAATATACTAGAATATAAGAGGACCGTGCCTAGAGTATAGAAATTGTTTTTGCATCTTAACTGGGTTTCGCCATTAAGATATTGGATACAATGCTATGCCATAATAGATTTATAAGATTCGATCCTAGGTACAAAATATGCCAGAACTTCCTGATACCTATGCATGGATCAAATTGATTGATAAGAGCAAAGGTAAAGCAGTTCCTAGTGGATCAACACTAAGTCATCCTTCTAATATTACGATCCGCTACGTTGTAGCCAATGACAGCAACCAGCCAGTGGGAGAAATTGCCGTAATGGGTGTCCTCTATAAGGATAATGTGAAGGTAACGCCTAGCCCGTTACCTATAACATGGATTACACTAGAAGCGAACCAGCTTTGGAAACATGAATATACCGTGAATAGCACAGGAGAGGCGAATGAATTCCGTGCCACACTATTCGGAGGTGTTGGCAGTTCTATCACAGAAGAAGATGAGAGGAATAACATTTTTAATACGAAATTTTCCTTCTCGGCCGCTCATTAATAGTAATGCGCAAACGATCATTACTTCATCTGATAGGTTTAGCTGTATTGAATCACACCGCATGACTAATGTATAAAAGTGTCATGGTTTGGGGGCTTTATCTTGTTTTTTATGCCCCATCTGCTACAAATTGATTTGACTCAGAATAGTATTAATAGGAACTGAACATTTTCAAGGAAGACTTCAGGGCCAATGCGAAGAGCATACTGCACAATTTGTAAAAATGTAGTAGATATTAGATCATCTTCCTACGTAAGACTTGCTAATCACAGAGCTGCAATCGAAGGTTTCTGTCCGATCTGTAATTCAATTCTACTCAGTACCAGAGTAATGCCAACCTCCTCCAAAAAACCGAGGGGCATCAAGAAGAAAAGCGAGAAGCTAAGCATATATTCATCTACCCACTGAATAGTTTAACTATTCTATTCCTCCAATGACAAGTCCGCCGAATCACCTCAATCCTTTGGTATATAGACAAATACCACTATTACAGCGGTTAATAATTCTGAGAAGTGTATTTCAATTTTAACTATAATAGGCGATGAAAATGAATAAATAAGTGAATTTACACCTAAATCGGCTTCTCTGCCAATGATATACCCTACGTATAAACTACCTTGTAACGTACAAGATTTTTACTTTAGAGTAGTATAGTGGCCTTAGATTTGTAATATGTTTTAGATTAGAAACCTTACTGTCACTTCGTGTTCTTTGGATTGCTAGTTGAGCAAATATTTTACTATCTCCCAGCTAAATACTTGAAAGTTACTGCACAAAATTGATGTAACATTGCTTTTATTTGCATCATTCTGTACTACTCTTTAGCGTCATCAATTTGGGAGTACTCAAGGCATGAGGTTCTCAGTGTTTGACCAAATGAAGTCAAAAGGAATCATTGTAATCCATTTGATTGGTCCCGCACCGGAGTCGAATACAGGCTGCTACGAAGCTGATATAGGGTTTAGCCCTGTGCGAAGCTATATAGAGCAGCTTATCATTTATTGACTCAATTGAACAATCTAAATCGAGTGCAGTATCGTTACTCTATCAATTCTGTATCAACTTTATTTTGTTTCGTAATCGGCCTTCTTTCACTTTCCCTTTATTTGGAGCAATCAAGCTCAATGATTCCAAAGGTGGACGCATCAAATTTAGCCAAGAACTATTCTTTCTTGACGGC
>JARBAV010000364.1 GCA_029237515.1 Nitrososphaerales archaeon | reverse complement strand
GTTCTTCAGCATAGTTCTTCAGCATAGTTCTTCAGCATAGTTCTTCAGCATAGTTCTTCCTCTTTGTTACCACTGTCCTAATACGCTTTATCAATAAACACTTGATTATGCAAACGTCATAGGTTGTTAGCATTCATATAATTCCGTATAAAGCATTATTCGTTTACAAATGCTTAATATCTTTACGATTATGACTAATTACCATATTGGATGGTGATAATCGTAAAGCATTCAAAATATTAAGCTGACGCACTTCGATCGCTCGTTTATCGAAATAGCCAACCAAATGAAAATCTCTAGTTCAATGTTGTACTAAGTCCGGATTTTTATCACAACAGAATCAATTGTAGGCAGATCAAATCTTAAAAATCTCCTTTTCTGGTAAGATTATTCTCTTGTTGATAACAGCGGCAGATAAACTTACAATCATTAGAGTTTATGAATTTGCCATGAGATTCAATCGATAAAGCTCCAGTCAATGCTTGTGGGGGGGATTCATTATGACATGTAATAGTTTGATCTATTTTTCAAGAAATGAATTTCGAATACGAATAATAATAGAAAGTTAAAAACGAATACGTGAAAAAGCAATACTAAAAGTAATCTCATCTAACTGACTGAGCTTGTGAGCATAATATGGAATAGAGAGGGGTACGAATAATAATAAGTGGAAATCCCAGCAAAAAACTCATGCACCAGTGCAATAACGAAGAGGAAGTGCATTAGGTTTCTCTTTTGAATTTTTGATAATAATGGGTGACTATTTAGGTGGCCTCTCTCCAACTAGCCAATACAATTATTAGGGGTTTTTCTTACCCACAAATTATGCGACAACACATTGCTGACACCTGGCTTAAAATGTGGAAATCAAATTCAGATGAACTAAAGGGGAAGGCAATTAATTGGAGGAAAGAACCGTCAATTTATAGAATTCCAAGACCGAGTAGACTAGATCGTGCTCGAAAGGTTGGTTATAAAGCTAAACAAGGAGTAGTTGTGGTACGTGCAAGGGTAGGCAGAGGCGGAATGAGAAAGCAAAGACCCGTAGCTGGAAGAAGACCCAAGCACTTAGGCGTTGTACGAATAAAGCAAGGAACTAGTATGCGAAAAGTCGCAGAAAGAAGAGTAGGAGAGAAGTTTCCAAATTTGGAAGTAATGGGATCTTATTACTTGCATAAGGACGGGATGCATCAGTGGTTTGAAGTCGTGCTGGCTGATCCCATGCATGGATCCATTTCCAAAGATAGAGAAATGAGAGGAAAGCTTGTCGCTTTTTCCAAATAACCAAGTGGCATTATACGGTTAGCATATTCTCAATTTCTCAAGCTGGGATCCTCACGCATTTTTATGGATTCAATTATCTTTAGGATTTCTTGATTGTCTGTGTCCTTTTCCAAGGTAATATAGAAAAAGCCTCTAGTTATTGGTATCGTTACTATTTTGACCTTTTCGTTTTCAGTAATTGTAAATCTTGTCTTACCTATGGCTTCTTCGAATCTCTTTCTTAGTTGGTTTCTAGTTGCCTCCAGAAAGTTCTCATCTCGTGCCTCATCAGGCGAAAACAAAGGTACAACACCCTTGCGAAGCTGTCCTGAAAGAGTTCTTCCGAAATTGTTCATTAAACCGACGTATCTAATTTTAGGTGACAGTTCTAAAAATTGTCTACATAATTTTTTGTTTTTTTGTAATTGCTCTTCATCGGCGTCATTCATCGCGTAGAGCTATAAAATCCTGGAAATATATTTGTTCAATCTAATTACCATAATGGCTGCATTAAAACGAAGATCTTGAAAGTGAAAATCCCGCCCGCTATTTGAATGCAGAATGAAACGATCCCGCTCCTAAAATTTGCTTATGTTATTCTTTCAATAGCCTCTCAAATTTGGTTGCTTTATCATTTTAACTTGTGTAACGGCATTTATACCACTTATAGTTAAGTTCAATAATCCGTAAAACGTTATTTGTATTCGTAAATTATCATTGGCGCTGGATTTACTTCGTTCAAAAGCACTTTTCCAAAATACTATTGATGTATGGATTATGTTTTGTGATGAGAGGGGAATAGATTGGTATGACATTAATGCTTATAGGAGCTTTGTTAATTACCTTAAATCAAATGGTTTTAAGATGCAAAAATTTCCCCTTTGCATTAAGGAATCAGCAGGTATATATGAAAGAGGTAAGGACAAAGCAAAATTTTTAGAGGAATTATCTCATATTTCTTCAGACGAAGCTGGAGCATTCACAATAAAATTGGCTGATAATACAATGACGAGTATTCGAAAATTTAGGACTTAGTTTTACAGCTTTTTATGCAGGGACCAAACCCTAGAACATATATCAGATCAATTTCATTTTGATCATTGTCAAAGGGACATCTCTTGAAATCTGTGAATGAGTTTCTCTGCTATCACTCTGGCTGCCAATCCCTGCGCTTCCTTGGTTTGGGCTCCGATATGAGGTGTACACAAGACGTTGGGCAATTCTAAGAATTTTCTATTAATTGGTGGCTCGACCTCAAAGACGTCTAGTCCGGCACCAGCTATTTTTCGATCTTTCAAAAAGTCGTACAGAGCGTTTTCATCAACGATTCCTCCTCTAGAAGTATTGATAATGTAACTTGACTTTTTCATTTTAGAAAGAAGTTTACTATCAAAAAGATGGTATGTGTCAGAGGATAACGGAACATGGATTGTGATGAAATCAGAACTTTCAACCAGTGTATTTAGATCAGCATTAATCATGCTAACTTCGTTGATGTATTCTCTTTTAATTGGGTAAATATCATAGCCTATGATATTCATTCTTAGTGCCCTAGCAATGCGCCCTACATTTCTTCCGATATTTCCTACCCCGATGATGCCCAAATACTTTCCACTCAGTTCCGTTCCCATCAATGACTTTTTGATCCAATTACCCTTTGACATCTCAGAATGTGCGTGTGGAATAAGGCGTGCCAATGATATCATGAAACCGATGACTAACTCTGACACTGCGTTTGTTGCGGCTTCTTGAGCATTTATGACTTGGATGTTCTTACTCTCCGCATAGTTGGTATCAACATTATCCAGTCCGACCCCAACTCGTGCTATGACTTTGAGAGAATTTCCACTTTCAATAACGTCTCTAGAAACATTCGTTCTACTCCTCACAACCAAAACGTCATAACCATTAACAAGGGCCTTGAGTTTTTCAAGCGTAATATCTGGTTGGTAATCAACAACCATTCCAGCCTTTGTTAATATCTCAACACCTATCTCATCAATTGAGTCACAGATTAGAACCTTCCAAGCAACACCCATATTGGTCAGGCAACTATTAGCCTATATATACTATTTCAAGATGAATACAAGATTTCATAGGTCCTTGGTGGGAGATTCCAAGTGATAATTATGCTGGATAATCGGTCTTGTTAGTTATGTTGAAGGCTCTAATTAGAAACATTAAAACTCTCCTTTTTAAATATGTAATATTGGTAACGTATCATAATGTTATGTTAAAAAGGGGATAAGTATCCATCTTCGAGATGTTTGAAAATGTTTGAAAATGTTACGGCCGATCATATTTAGTCGTTGATATGATACATTGAACATGACTTGCTAGATCCTTTGGAGACAGAGTACCTCAGCGGAATTCATTAGGTACTTTACTCTTCAGTGGTATCATTAATGAAAACAGATCTATTAGTTCTGCGCGGATTATTCTTGTGGCTATTTGTCAAATAGTTAGTTTTAACTCAGAGTAGCGAGGAAAGGAATGACTAGTTAGAAGTATTACTTGATTAGTAAAAAAGTAGTTTCTCGCTGTCATGGATTTTGTCGAGCACTCTACCTATGTCCTCAACAGTTGTTCAGCTTGCAACCTCGGTCGTTGGTTCAAGCAACTAACCAAAATTATAGTCATTGAGCCTTCACGGGATAAGGATTTCTGATTCTAGTCCCTCGATCGCTTCTAGCAACTTGTTCCTTGTTCCGCCATTCATCAAGTTTTTCAATCTTGAACACATTATGCCCATTGCCCTAATTACTGATATTTTCAATTCATCAAGGTCAACATACTCGCCTCTTGCAGCTTTGACTAGAGGAGAAAATTCTGCAGTAGCTCCAACCTTCTGAACAAGATCAAATTGTTGCCTAGCGTTGGCGTCAATAGTTTGCAAGCTTTTTACTGTCTGATCAGATATGGACAATGACTACTCCTTTACCGTTCGAAGGCACGCTTCTGTAGCCTTACTTGATTCGGCAATTTTTGCTTCCAGAACCTTCAAAAATATCTGAATCATTTTGCTTGCATGCGACAATTCGAATTTCATCTTTAATGATATTTCTTCGGCCTCTTGTTTCAATACTTTTATTTTAGCGGCAAGTTGTTCCTTTTCTAGCCTTAAAGCGTTCACCAATGTTTCAAGTTGTGACTTTGCATTCACTAGGTCACCGTATAGAAGCAGATCCTGATTCATGCGGGACAGGTCTTTTGTATATCCCTTTACAATATTGTTCCAAGATACAATATCACCCAATGAAACACCGTGATCAAAGAGTTCTCTAAGTTTAATTTGAAAATTCTTATGATTCGAGATCTCAATTGATATTGAACTGAATTCCTGTTGGGCATCTATCAATGATTTTTTTAGCTCCTCAACTGTCTTTTCGAAACCAAGTTTAGCATCATATTGATTTTTTATATCACTATAGAATTTCTTAAATGCGAATTGTGGATTGATATTGTTACTCTTTGAAATTTCGAGAATAGTATTTCTCAGAACTGTTAGCTCTTTCAGACCACACTCCATGCTCTCAAGCTGATCGTACAGTCCAAGACGCATCTGGGAGAGGCCTCTTTTCTCATTTTCTACTCGCTCGCGGACTGTTTTGTTTAATCTTTGTCCCTCTATAGCTACTTCTTCCTGTAGCTTCAACTGTCTTTCCTGAAGATTATCAATTGCAGATAGTTTGGTCGTGATTGTCCTGGGTTCGTATGAACATCCTTTTACGGTATTAAGTACCCTTGCCATCCTATCTATTTCAGGAAGATTGTCAAAAGATAACTCAAATTTGGATAACATATCCTTCAAACCGATAAACTCATTGATTGCACGGATAGTAATCTGACTGTTCTTCAGTGCTTCTTCTTGTTCTTTCCTGGCATTTACTTGATCCCTTCTCAATATTTTGAGCTCCTGCTCTAAGTTTTGCCTTTCCTCGATCATCGTCTGAACGATTTGTGGAATTCGTGAAATTGGAGTCTTTTCGGTCATTAGAAGTATTTCCTTTAAGCATTCAACAATTGCTTCAGGTGTTATATTCTTACTTTGACATCTTTGATGCACCTCATAAACAAATGATTCGAGATTTTCTTCATCCACCTTTAGCTTCCTTATCACCCCGAGAATTCTACAACCTAACACGCACTGTGGAGCGGTAATTCTTAATCTCCTTAACTCGGTCGAAAATTGTCTAAGTGTATCAGCAGTGGGAATTCCTATCTCTGCTCTCCAATCAGCGATTATGGCAGAAATTGTCCCTGCTCCTAATCCCATAGCAGCGGCAACCTTGTCTCTCTGTTCACCCTTCAGCCATCTTGTAATTATTTCTGTTTTCATATCGTGATGAGATTCTACTATCAATTCTTCTAATACATTTTTATTATCGTTTCTTATATATAAGTTTTCGGCATAATCGTCGAAAATCCTCGTCAGATTCGTCGTCGATCTCGTCGTCATTCTCGTTATCTGAAACCTGTCCTCCAATGGCATGGGTTGACACGATTGCAGTAATCTGTTTTAGGAATCCAGCGATATCGTTATATTGAAAAATAGATAAAACAGAATCAAAAGCCCCGAGTTGTCATTTATCAGATATCGAATCATGAGAATAAGAAGGCTAACTAAGAATAGAGTATATTTGATAGTGAGATCTTTGCTTTTCCTATATCTAAAAATAAAAATAAAGCTAGGTTGGTATTAACTTCAAAGTCATTCAACCGGACTACTTTTTAGCCAACCCAATTCTTACGTCTACTGCCCGAGTTCCTACTCCTTCTTCGAAAACCAGGAGTGGATTCATATCAAACTCTTCTATTTCGGGAAAATCAGTTACTAGTTGCGATAATCTCTGCAGATTTTCTGCCAAAGCTTTCAAATCGGAGGGCTTTTCGCCCCTCGCTCCCTTCAATAATTTAATTGACTTTATAGACTCTATCATTTCAGCAGTGTCTTTTTCGGTTACAGGGGCGATTCTGAATGTTACGTCTTTAAGAACTTCCACATAAATGCCTCCTAGACCAAACATCAATAACGGACCGAACAAGGGATCACGTTTAGCACCGATAATAATTTCTTTACCTGACTTAACCATTTCCTGAACTAAAATCCCTTTGATTAATGCGTCTTTATCATATTTTCGTATGTTTCCGATGATATCATTGTAACCTTTCCTAACTTCTTGCTCACTGGAAAGGCCAATCTTGACTCCTCCTGCATCCGACTTATGAATGATCTGGGGAGAAACTATTTTCATAACCAGAGGATATCCGATGCTTCTTGCTGCCTCAGCGCATTCATCTTCGCTTTTTGCCAGGTAACTCTTTGGTGTTTGAAAACCATAAGCTTGGAGAACTTCGTACCCCTCCTCTTCCAATAGGTTGGACCGTCCTTCACTCCTCACGTGATCGAAAATTTTTGTTACCTTGTCAATATCAACTTGAAAGTGCTTTGGTGGCACTTCTTCTCTTGAGAGCCAATCTCTAAATCTATACATGGCAGCAAGTGTTTGTATAGCTGGTTCGGCGTACATAAAATGCGGGACGTCTCCGTCAGACAATACTTTCTTGTTTTCCTCACCTTCTGCTAAACCCATTAGAGCGGCAAGCATTGTTCTCTTTGTTCCTTTCGAAGTATTCACGATAGTCTTCGCAAGTTCAGTGTAGTCTAAAGTTGCTGATGGGGTACACATTGTTACTATTGCTCCAACGTTACTATTCGACAGCAATTCAACCAATACTTTTTCGAATCTCTTATAATCTGCATCGCCAACAATGTCTACCGGATTTCTTGCCGAGCCATGAGGGGGAATAACCTTTGAAATTACATCTCTGGAAGCAGATACGTCTGCCATTTTCAACCGATATTCAGAACATATATCAGTGGAGATTATGGCTGGACCTCCCGCGTTTGACACTATGGCAACTCCTGAATCTCTATCTGGAACTGGTTGTTTTGAAAATGCCGTGGCCAATTCGAATAGGCTTTGCATCGTATCTACACGAATAACTCCTGACTGATCAAATAAAGCATCGTATGCTTCATCAGAGCCCATTAGAGCCCCAGTGTGAGACATCGCTGCTTTTGCTCCTTCGGGTGTTCTTCCGGATTTGAGGACAATGATAGGCTTCTTGTATTCCTTGGTTGTCTTTTTGGCGATCTTCATGAATCTCCTTGCATCGTGAATATCTTCCAGATACATCACTATTACCCTTGTTTCTTCGTCATCGGCTAACAGTTCCAACACATCGTTTTCGTTCATATCAACTTTGTTTCCCATACTAACAACTTTCGAAAATCCTATTCCTTGTGCAATAGCATCTTCTACTGTGGCAGCGCAAATCGCTCCGCTTTGCGAAATCAAGGCAATTCCTCCATGCTTAGGAGTGATCTTGAGAAAGGTGGCATTCATCATATTTTCGGGAGAAAGGCTCATTATCCCCAAACAATTTGGGCCAATGATTCTTGTCCCATATTTAGCACCAATTTCACCTACTTCCTTTTCGAGTTGGGCACCCACACTATCAACCTCTTTAAATCCCGCGGTCACTATAATTGCTCCCTTTATTCCTTTCTTCCCGACTTCCTCAATGACAGAGGGGACAGTTTTATTAGGGGTAGCAACGACTGCAAGGTCGATATCTTCAGGAATGTCAATTACGCTCTTGTAGGCTTTCAAGTCGAAGACCGTAGGATTGGAAGGCGTAACCGGATAAATCTTTCCTTTATATCCTTTCTGTATGTTGGAAAATATTGCCCTTCCTACACCCGGTTTTTCTGACGCCCCAATCACTGCTATTGAAGAAGGTGACAAAAATACTCGGTGGGATCCTTGATCTGCCATACTAAAGGTAAAAACCCAGAAGGATAGTTATAAATGCATTTGTTCATTATATATCAAAGGCATCTTGAGACCAGGTATGCATCTTAATGCTCTTAAAAAATAGTATCGATTTACCGAGATTCTATAGTAGCAGCCCTTCAAAGAACGGCATTCCGTTGCTATCACGTGTTCAATTACAAGGAATCATCTCTATGAGATGCTTTCCGTTCAAGCAAATGCTATACAGGCCAAATTAGATAGCAAAAATGCCGAAAAAAGGTACATTGTCAAGGTCTCTTATCAATCCCTGATATTATGTGTGCGCCTTTATTTGTTCCTT
>JARBAV010000038.1 GCA_029237515.1 Nitrososphaerales archaeon | reverse complement strand
TGGTCAAAAGTATCTTGAACATCTATGAGTGGAAGGATTAAATCTCTTCTAAAAGCTAATCCAATTATTATGCAAATATTCTGAATTAGAACAGATATTATGAAAGGTGTTCCCATAAAAAAGGTGTTATCATAAATTGTCATAAAGATTGGAATACTTCCACCTAGTGTCCTAAAGATGACCAGTGTTTATTGACGAAAATAAGTAAATCTAGAAGAACATTATTGCTTCATATGTTGATGACATGTCATGCAAACATTCAATGATGCTACGGTGGTATGGATCCATGATTATCCATTGAAGCAGTGCTTTCTAACTGGAAATGGCACCTCTTGAGGCAAATTCTAAATCCATTATGGGGTGTTACTATCCCAGCTATTAGGGAACAATCAAAATCAGTTAAGAAGTACCTGTATATAGGATTCTTGGATCGCTTATCAATAACTAATAAAAAAATATCTTAATAGACTTTAGTGCAGTGCAATGCTATACATAACATTACACGTTTTTACTGATAAATAATAGAATACATTTGCCGCCAGAAGTTGATGCAGATTGATCATGGAGAATGTTGCCAGCTAACAGAGCTTTTCAGAATTGATAAATTTCATATAGGCAACTGACCTTGTTTAGAAACAGAAGAATATTTGTCTTTGCAGGTCGCAAGAGTAAAGGGTATACCGATTCGTTTGCACTATACTCTGATAATTGTGTTTTTTCTAATAACATTTACAGTCTCTGTACATCTCATGCCAAATATCAATCCAGGATTGTCCGCGTTAGAGTACTGGATTATGGGAATTATTTGCGCAATAATCTTATTTTTCTCAGTATTATTGCATGAGCTGGCACATTCTATTATTGCGCTAAAGTATGGTATCAAAGTACGTCAAATAATCCTATTCATTTTTGGTGGCATGTCTGACATTGAAGAGGAAATTCCTGGAGGAGGTGAAGTTTCAAGAGAATTTGGAAAAGAGTTCAAAATAGCGGTCGTAGGACCTGTGACTAGTTTTGTAATTGCAGGTGTGCTTGGAATAATATTGGTATTAGTATCTCTAGTTAATGTTAATGGGATTAGCGATCTAGGTAGTAGTATGGTGCTAAATATTACAAAAGGTGTACTATGGTATGGAATGGTAATAAATATAATTCTTGGAGGATTTAATCTTATACCCGCTTTTCCTATGGATGGTGGAAGGATATTGCGTGCTGCATTATTAAGATGGAAGAAAGATTTTGATCAGGCTACGCGGATATCCGTGAAAGCGGGTATAGTGATGTCTTATGGATTTATGGGGATGGGATTTCTTATCATGTTTTCGGGTTCCTTTGTTAGTGGAATGTGGCTGCTACTCATAGGTTGGTTCTTAAATAGTGGTGCCCAATCATATCTGTCAGAGCATGAGCTCATGAGAGTTTTATCAACTATTCCCTTGAGTGCAATAATGAATACCAGAACAATCACTGTAGAGAAGCATTTAACAATAGACAGTCTAATTGAGAATTACTTTAATGTGTATTCAAAAGACTCGTTTCCTGTTGTAAGTAGTGATCCTAATGCTCGAAGGTTGTTAGGAATGGTCACTTTTAAAGATGCATCAAATATACACGATACTGAAAGATCTCAGACAAAATTGAACGAGATAATGATTCCAAAGAAGGATTTAATTATAATGAGTGAAAACAGGAAAGCTAACGAGGCTTTGCTTCAGATTTCGAGAAAGCGTATGGGGAAGGTCTTTGTATGCAATGACAATGGAGAATTGATTGGCGTGGTAAGCAAAACGGATATCATGAATGCAGCAAACGAGAAAAGTGAGTATGAGAAAGCCTCTAGAAATTTATATAAAGAAACATAGGCTAAATGATGTCTCCTCGTATAATAAGCGTCGGCAATCAGATTGACAGTTAAATCAAATTCACCTATGCTTCCAATCTAAATTAGCTTGTTAGCTTCCAGTTATTTTGGAATACTATTCACAGTACCGCCATGAAATCGGTTGAGAATAGCGTACGCAACAGGATTAAAGACAATCGTAAGCATCATCTCTTTCCAAAAAAGTACATGACTTGATATTGTCCCAGCGCCCGCACTCACATTTAAAAATCTTGTTTCTTTCTCTGCATTACAATATAATGCAGTGCAATCATCAGAAAGAAATTTGTCTGCTACATCAAACTGTATTTCGCTCATTGCTCCTTTCTCCAAATCTTTTCTATATCATCTGGATCTATAATATCCTGTAAACTCTTCTTTACTTCTTTCAATACTTCTTCTTCTGGATATCCTCTAGCTCTTGTGATTTCCCTTAGCTCCACTACACTCTTTACTGCTTTTTCAAGTGACACTACCGCATCTTTTATCAATCCTTCCACTTTATCCAGCTCATTCGTTTCAATCCATTTCCACTCCTTCCCCATTTTTTCTAGTCAATATGTACTTTCGGTAAGGTCTATAAGCTATTCCTTTTTCGCACGCCATCATCAACAATGAGACATGACCTAATGTTCTTTGTGAGAACTAACTATGCATTTTATCCAATATTTCATGTATTTTCCTGTTTGATCTTGGTTTCTTGTTTTCTACTTCAAATCTATTCCTGAGACACGTTGCTCTTACCTTCCATCTTGTTAACCACGCCTGTAATGATCATACTAATATGGAGTGCTTATATCACTACCTTGATGAATATTGATAACAATAAAGGTATGGAGCCTCATGACCATAGCCGTCCATCTAGAGACGCAATTTGTACGTGCAAAATGTGTATCCATGAAATTGCAAGGGATTGCCTTAAGGCAGATTGCAGTTGTTGTAAAGAAACGGATCATTTAATGATAATGGATGGGATAGAAGGGTTTGTATCAACGTCTAAAAAAACACATACTAAGTAGAAATTCTGATTAGAATGAGATAAAAGAAGCTGTAACTAGCGCTATTTATGTGATTGAAATATTAATTATTAATTAAAGAATAACTTATGTATTATCAAGTTATAGATTTTTTATGCTATCTACTCCTTAGATTATGGCTCAATTTACGGAATCAATATTTATAATATGTTATTTGACATTCTTTTGGTATGTACCCAATTTCAGTTCTGATGGTTTCTACCGAATACCCTCCCATGCCAGGAGGTGTAGGACGGTATACAAGAAACTTGGCTTTAGCATTAAAAAAATTGGGTGTTAATGTATATATCGCTTGCAATGAAAGAGGAGAAGGAGATTTTTTCGGTCTTGATGCGTCGAATAAAGAGAATTCTAGAACTTTACTAAGAATAGTTAATCAGATTAAGCCCGACCTGGTACACGTGCAGCTGGAACATGGTCTGTACGGCCTTAATTTTGGCTCGATAAAAAACTTTCGTATGCAAACTAACATTGATCAATTCTATGAAGAATGTCAAACTCCAACCATTACAACTTTTCATTCTGCTTATCCTATCGAACAGTGGATTAATTTAGTGCCATCAAATCACCCTACCAAATTTCGTCTGTTAGATATACCAATTGAACTGTCAAGCCTAGCACTGAAATATGGGAACCGTATGGTTACCTATGGTTTATTTAACAGAGCAAATAGAGAAAAGATGCTCAGGAGCGCAGCAAGTGTAGCCTTTTCTGAGTATATGGCTAAATTGTTGTCAACCAGAAACTACAAAGTCAACGTGATTTATCATGGGGCCGAACCAAGTTTAATGAATCGACCTACTATGGAAGTCGCAAGGTCGTATTACTCATTGCCATTGGATAGGAAGATAGCTCTAGCCTTGGGCTTTGCAACCTATACAAAGGGTTGGGAGATATTAAAGGAAATGAAGATACCCGACAACTGGACTATACTCGTTAACCATTCAAGAAATTATTACAGTAATGAGAACGATGTACCAAATTCTTTGCCTTTAAGTACCAATAGCGATTGCGGGGATCATCATCAAGTTAGCCATGGATTATTAGAATTAAACCTTGGCTTCCTACCCGATGATGCACTATCATTATTGTTTTATGCATCGGACACAGTAATAATGCCATACAGCGTGGCGTCCGCTTCAGGGGTGATGTTTGACGCCCTCGCTCATGGCCTTCCATTTGTAGCCAGTGATTTGGGCTTCTTTAAGGAATTTGCAAGAAAAGGGTTAGGAATTGCGGTAAGAAGAAACCCATTAGAATTCTCTGAAGCGCTCAAAATGCTGGAAAGCGACTATCCTCATTACAAGAAAGAAGTTGAACGTTTTAAGAGTAATCTGAATTGGGATTCTGTTGCGAAGCAGCATGTTGAGATCTATACGCGAGTATTGGCCAAGAATCATGAATTTCAAAGTGTTGTTCCAGAGACCATGAAACGGAGAATCCTTTAGGCTCGGCTGAAGAGATTAGGATTGAACTATGGGATCTAAACATATATCTTGATCTCTTGATTAATTGAGCTCATGAGTGATATGGTGGCGTCCCAAAATATTATGAACATGACTACTCATAGTGATAATGATGATATTAGTGATATAGTTACAGGATATGATCTAAAAGTAGTGACAATATTTCCCACAAAGAATGAGGAATCCACGATTGAAAACGTTATACATGTTGCGTCTACAAGTAAATTCAACCCTGAAGTAATTGTTGTTGATGCGTACTCCAGTGACAGTACGGCAGATTTAGCAACAAAAGCAGGGGCGACTGTAATCCAGCAGCCTGAACATGTATTTCCAGGAAAAGGAAACGCCATGAAGGCAGGGTTAAGAGAAGCAGTGAGGAATCGAGCTGCTGACATTGCTTTATTTCTTGATGCAGATATTAGTAACCTAACATCTGAGTGGATAGATAAGTTGGTCGCTGCTCTGATTCAAAATAACTGTGATATGTCAAGAGGATTCTATCAAAGACAGCCAAGAGATGCTGCAGTTACAAAGCTTATTGCAAGACCAATGCTGAACATCTTCTTTCCTGAGCTATCTCATTTTGAACAGCCCTTGAGCGGTGAAGTATGCGCTAGAAGACAGATGTGGGAAAGATTGTTAGAGGTACAAGGTTCTCCAGATGGATGGGGCATAGACATATGGTTTCTGATAGAGACGGCCATGCGCGGTTATCATAGCAAGGAGGTTTTCCTGGGAAGCAAGAATCATACTTCATACGAAGATTACAAGGAAGATGTAGCTAAGCTAGGTAAGATGGCTGAACAAGTTGAGATCACTATAATCAGAGAAGCAATAAAGTATGGCAGGCTCCATTTACAGGGAAATGTAAGTGTGTAATAGTAGTTACTTTCAACAGGTTTCTCTCATCAGTAACGGCAATTTGTTAATAACATGTAAAGGATGCAATGAGATGGAGACGGTGACGCTTAATCTTCATGATAGATGTTTAATTTCATTGAACAGAATGGTGATGGTACGCTAACTAATCAATTATTCGTGATAATATTTTGTAGAAAAGGGAACAGTAGTTGAAGAGATTGGCTGTCTTTAAGACACATATTACAATGATCAAGTAGAAGAGCTACAAGTAACGCACAACAAATGTGCAAGTCATATTTACGCATTTGAATTTTATTCGACATCTGAGCATCGCAAGGATAAAGAAACCGAATTCAACTCGTACTGACAAGTACTCAGATCTGCCACATTAGGTAGATAATTAGGTGTTGTGTTGAAAAGCATCTACTAGATCTCTAGCCGTCACAATTCCTACTAGATTATATTTATCATCTACTTGTATTGATTTGGTTAGAGATGATGATTCTTTTGTCGCTGTAGCTGCAATCGTCACCGGAAGTCTTTTTAACTTTCTCAAGTGCATTACTTTGGCCGCTTCAATTGCTTTGGTTTCTACCGCGGCTGTCAATATTTCTGTGGAACAGTACTCTCTTACAGCTTCATCAATTGAAACATCATTTGCCACTACTTTTGTCATTAGATCTCTTTCCGTGAATATGCCATATAACCTTCTCTTGACAGGCTTTGAGATGTCATTTTTTCCATCCTCTACTACAATAACACTTCCAATATTTCGCGTGTGCATAATGTTGATCGCATCGAAGATAGGGTCATTGCAACTTATGAAGGCGATCTTTTTACTCATAACTGCCTTCAAAGTTGGATTTCTGTCTGTTTGCTGAGCAAATGCTCTTACCATATCTGATGCAGTAATTGTCCCAATAAGCTCGTAGTTATTGTCTTGATTTATGTCATGAATCTCGCTATCTCCTTCTCGAATTCCTGCCCCATCGGCACCCTCGAATACCAATACCCTACATTTCTTTACGATCATCTTTCTAGCTGCTTCAAGTAACATTGTGTCTAATCTCACTTTACAAAAAGGCTGTAGTACAACGTCCTTAAGCAATCTGCCTGATGGTATGGTTTTATAATTTGATAAATAGCGCAATATCTCTCTTTCAGTTAGGATTCCTATAGGTCTTCTATTCTCCACTACTACTAGGTTACTTATGTTATTTGTAGTCATAACATCAACACCTCCTGGAAAGTTAACAACAGAGCGTGCTACTATCGGCTTCTTGGTCATAAAATGTTCCACCGTCAGTTCTTTGATTCCAATTTCCCTTGAATGATATTTATTGCTCCGAATTGAGCCATTACGCTTGTGATCATCGTTAGAAGTGGAGCTACTTGCTTTGTATGTCATACCAGAATTAGAGCCTACATATAGATAAATTAAATATCTTCTATCTTTTCTATTACAATTAGCTCAAAATCTGCTGCGGGGTAGACCATATTCAATGTTGAGCTCGCTCTGTTCACCCAATTGATCAGTGAACTCCTCCTTCAGTTACTTCACTTGGTCTTCTGGAAGATACAATATTTCTTCCAAATTCTTGAGCCGTTCTTTGGTACCAATTTAATTCCTGTGGCGAAAGTGGACGTATTTTTTTCAATGCCTGTTCAAAGTGGCTCATATTCACTGACAATTCGTTAGACTGTCTTTCAGCTTCTTCAGAGTCTTGTTTGTACTTGGCTATATGTTCCTTCATGGCTGTCATAGCAGCGGCTGAGGCAAATGAGGCAATATCCGCTCCTGTATATCCATCTGTCATCTTTGATAAGACTGCCAGGTTGGTATTATCTGTTACAGGCATCATTTGAGTATGTATTCTCAGTATTTGCAAACGTGAATCATAATCAGGCGGGGGAACATACAGTAATCTATCAAATCTGCCAGGTCTTATTAGTGCCGGATCAACTATGTCTGGTCTATTTGAGGCAGCTATTACGACTACGCCTCTTAATTCCTCAAGACCGTCAAGCTCAGTTAGAAGCTGACTTATTACTCGCTCAGTTACATGAGAATCTCCAAATTCTCCGCCTCGGACAGGAGCTATCGCATCAATTTCATCAAAAAAAATGATGCAAGGAGCTGCTTGTCTTGCCTTTCTAAATACTTCTCTTATTCCTTTCTCAGATTCTCCTACCCATTTGGATAGAAGTTCGGGTCCCTTGATACTAATAAAATTGGCTTCACTTTCGTTTGCAATAGCCTTGGCTAATAGTGTTTTGCCGGTACCTGGGGGTCCATATAAGAAAATGCCTTTAGGAGGCTTTATGCTGGCCCGACCGAATAACTTTTTGAATTTCAGAGGCCATTCAACGGCCTCTAATAATTCCTCTTTAACACTGAAGAGCCCACCTACATCATTCCATGTGACATTAGGTATCTCTACGAATACTTCTCTCATAGCTGAAGGTTCTATATCTCTTAGAACATCTGTAAAGTCCTGCATGGTAACACTAATCTTGTTAAGGGTTTCATGAGGAATACTTTCCTGAGTCAGGTCAATTTCAGGTAGAACTCGTCTTATCGCTGACATCGCTGCTTCCTTGGCCAAAGACTGTATATCAGCCCCGACGAATCCATGAGTGACCTCAGATATCTTCTCTAGGTCTACGTCTTTAGATAAAGGCATGTTTCGTGTATGGATATTCAGTATCTCTAATCTACCTTCTTTGTCTGGGACACCTAATTCTATCTCCCTGTCAAATCTGCCCGGCCTACGCAATGCGGGGTCAATAGCGTTTACTCGATTAGTTGCTCCTATTACTACAACCTTGCCCCTAGAAGAAAGGCCATCCATTAAAGATAATAGCTGGGATACAATTCGTCGTTCCACTTCTCCAGAAACTTCTTCTCTTTTTGGTGCTATAGAATCCAGCTCATCAACAAAAAGTATCGCTGGAGAATTTTGCTCTGCTTGTTGAAACATGCTCCTCAGTCGTTCTTCACTTTCGCCATAAAATTTGCTCATAATCTCTGGTCCACTTAAAGAATAGAAATTGGCAGTAGTTTCGTTTGCAATTGCCTTTGCTAGTAATGTCTTTCCTGTACCTGGGGGTCCGTGTAATATCACACCTTTGGGAGCTTGAATTCCCAGTCTCTTGAATAACTCTGGATGACGCAGCGGTAATTCGATCATTTCCCTAATCTTGCCGACCTCATTTCTCAACCCCCCCACATCTTCATACGTAACGGTCATCATTTCACCCTTTGCAATAGCGGCTGCAGCATCCACTTCTGAAATAGCTATCTCAGTACTACTTGTTATCAAGAGAGCTCCTTTTGACGGGTTAGTGGAAACAACAACCAAATGAATAATTTGACCCATAACCCCTAATGGAATTACGTCACCCTTCGTTACGATCTGTCCTTCCAGAATCTCACTGAGGTACTTTTCTGCACCAAGTATTCTTAATGGTTCAGCTGGCGCAAGTGTAACCTTTCTTGCATCACTTGTTATGGCCTTTGTAACATGTACTCTATCATTGATCCCCACCTCAAGCTTATTTCGCAGATATCCGTCAATTCTTATCAAGCCTTTGCCATAATCATCCTGCAGAGCAGGCCAGCTTAGGGCGACTGTGTCTTTTTTTTCGGAGGATATTTTCAATGCGTCTCCTGTCTGTATTTGGAAATCCTGAGCGAGCTTCGGATCTATTCTGGCAATCCTTCGTCCCACATCTTTGCTACTAACCTCAG
>JARBAV010000363.1 GCA_029237515.1 Nitrososphaerales archaeon | reverse complement strand
AGTGCATTCATAGTATATTGGGATGGTGTCTTCCCAGACAAAACGATTGTACCTTTGCGCTTAGCGTCTCTTGAAGGCATAGCTGCTCCTGGTGAAGTAGCAAGTGGGACGGCCGAGGGAACTTTTGGAGTAGCTGACTTCTCGGAGAGAGGACCTGTGGATCGTTCAATAAGTGATTTTGTTAAGCATGTGCTTGATGGGAATGTATACCTAAAAATTACAACTGTGCAAACTCCTCTTGGCGAGATAGCTGGAAAATTGGTGCCTCAGGTACAATAGCAGGATCCAATCTATCAACATCATTTTTTTCTTCTGTTTACTGATAGAATTTCTATGCGACGATAGACAATTTATTAAGCGCAAGCTAGTTTTCTTTGACTGTCTCATATCTATTACGCTTAACGCTGAAATCCATGAAGAAACCTGTATTTTTCATTTCCCATGATCCCAGGTAGCGTAAAACCTTGGTGAAATTTCCAAGAGTACAGCAGATCCGTCTCTAATACTGTCTATGATATCTTTAGCCATTTGATTCTCTGTACTTCCAAGATATTTGGTCACTATTTTATTGATTATAGGTAGATTGGAATTAGCATCCTCAGAAATCTTTACTGTTCCCTTACCTCGGACTCCTTTGTATGGGATTGTGTCATCATCAATGCAATAATATATGATATTATTTCTTCTAAGATTCCGAGTTTTTCGAGAGTCTTTTCCACTCTCTACGTAAATCTTTTCATTATTATTATCAAAGTAGTACCAAGTTGGGTGTATATTAGGTTCTCCTTTTTCGTCTAGGGTTGAAATATGAATATTCTTTGTACTATTGATCAAGAAATCTCTAACTTCATTTTCTGTCATGGGTTTACTAAAGTGTGGTTCGCTGGCATCAATGATTTTCATACTAAGACTTGTGGTAGAAACATAAAATAAACTCTCCGAGTAGTAAAGCCCTGATCGTGGAGTGTTAAGATATAGTTATGACATTTGGACCAAATAATTAATTTAATTATCCACTCTCGATTAAGGAGGCTAATTGACATAATCCACACTTAAGGCTAAGGTTAAGTGCTGTTAAATATTGCTGAGTACTCAGAATGGGGCAAAATATAATAACAGCGCTTTATGACGAAATTGATCAATATATAAGTAATATGAGAGCTAGATTTTATTGAGGAGAGATATTTGGAGGCATATAATTGGATATCAAAGATCCTTGATGATGAATCATAAGCCATCGATTTGCGCATCTTTCAAAAATATTAGTAGCAATAACACCGATCCTGTCTTTTTGCCCATCATCCGATGTTTCTATATTTTCCTGACACACAACTATTCCTACGCCACCATTATCAAATAATCTTACCTTTGGATTCGTAATATTAAATTTAATTACCTCGGTATTTTGAAAAATTATATTCCAGCTTTCCCGTATTGCTAACCATCCAATTAATAATTCCCATCCAGGATGTACGCAAATAACATTCTCGTCATGTTTCCACAAGTTATCCATCATATCTATAGATAGTCCCTCAAAAGCATGATAGAATTGAGCATTACTCTTCAGGATTTCTGTCAAACTATTTTTCCCCATTATCTGTTCGTAGCTGCCCTAATTCAAATGATGTAAAGAGCATGCAGAAATATGTGTATATAGAAGTTATCATCTCTTATTTTTTGCATTTTTCATTACTACAAACAAACTATGAAGTAACGGCTCTAAGCTCTTTTGATACACTTTGTATCTGATCACTCCAAGTTATTTTTTCAGTAACTTGAATGCATGATCCCCAGTGCCTGTTCTGAAGTAATGAGTAATCCAAAGCATTGCAAGAGGCTCAAGAAGTCGAGCTCCTTCAATCCCTCCTATATCAATTGTTTCCCAGCCAAACGGAGTTAGAACACTTTCAGTAACCATTTTCTTAGCCTGTTCATAGTTTCCGCATATGAACATCGTTGGAGGGCCACCAGGAAAATCTGGATGAACCATATGCGGATTACCGACAATATTAAACGCCTTGACAACTTTAGCCCCAGGAAGTAAGCGCTGAATTATTTCGCCTGCAGAGTCAGTAACACCCACAGCCATGCGTGGAAGCCCTTGTGAAAAATCTAATGGATTAGTGGTATCAATAACAATTTTATCTGTCATATTACTCGGATCAGCCATCTTTATGGCATTAGAGGTTCCGGTCCATGAAGTACAGAGTATGATCAAATCTTCACCAAATGATGCCGCTTCAGCAAAGCTTCCTATTGATGCATTCTCTGATTCCTTATCTCCTTCTTTTCCGTGTTTATCGGTCCATTCGACGATTTCCTTTTTGGATGTATCACGAGTTCCAAGTGTTACTTGATGTCCTAGATCTAGTAAGCCGTCTGCAAGTCTACGTCCTACATCTCCAGATCCTAATATTCCAATTTTCATATACTCAAAACTTAGGATAATAATTCT
>JARBAV010000362.1 GCA_029237515.1 Nitrososphaerales archaeon | reverse complement strand
AGAGGGATAATATTTCTTATTTAAGTCTTTTTGAAGTCCAACTTGGACATTGACTGGGGCGCTAGGAAGCAACAAGAAAAGATCGAACACACACAAGCTACGACAAATCCAGCCATCGAGACACAATGCGAGCATCAAAGATGTATTGGTTCTGCCTGGCTACGAACCAAAAGATCCTAATTCCTGCTATTTTTAATTATTTTTGTTTATCTTTCTTTGAGCTTTGCCACCAATCAAGGTAGTCGTTGTGGACTCGTTTTCTACCATCTCCAGTCTCATAATATTTTTCAGCCGCTTTGTCTCTTAGTTCGTCTAATTTTTCACTGGAAACAAACAAGCCACATCCTTTACAGACAAAATTCTTACTAGGACTGTCAAATTTCATATCACCACCGCATTCAGGACAAAACCTAGCCAATCAGCTACTGATACTCCTTCACACCAATAAAAGGATTATGTACTGACCACGATACTTTCAGTCAAAAAAAAGATAACTTATTATTGTAAATTATTTGGCGTATTTACTCAAATTCGAAAACATTATTGTTTGCAATCAATTTTGGTAGATCAAGATTTGCTCTCCTTCACAATCAACGGTCATTGTCCGGCTGTTCCTTAAAACCTGTAGTAAATTATTATCTTTCAGGTAGACGGCAGGGATATTTGATATAGCACAACCAGAAGCCGTCGTTATGTCCATCCTGTTGGAACAAATAATTGCCAATGGACCAGAGCCTTTTTTTTTCAAGCTGTATAGCATGTATGCGCCTACGCTGCTACCTACTGAATTTGGGAAAACAAATATCTTGCCCTTCAATGTCTTGCCATAGAGGTTATGATTCGGATCCTTGATCTCCCCATTTTCAGTGTCAATCATCGTAAGAAAATTTATTGGGGTATCCGATATCAAAGGTTCCCCTTCAGCGAATCCCTTTACAACGCACTTGCACTCAACAACAAACATCGCTTATTCACTATAAGTTTTCACTAGGGTTTTCATATCCTTTAATGCTACGCCAACACGATTAGAGCTTTTCATATAATACGCTCCCTTTACACTATTGGTTATGATTGAATCAGTGTTGTCCCTGGTTATTAATGGTGAAAGACACATGCAAGAGTCGCACATAAATTCTGCCCCTGATGACTCTACTTTTGAAGCTAGCCCGATTTTCCTAGCCTGATTATGGACGTATCTTGAACAAAAAATAATGCACTTCCTATCAAATTTTCGTCCCGCAATAAGATCATGGAGGTACGATAACTCACTTAATCCAAGTTGTGGACTACCGAACAAAATAAGGTCGCCATCCTCATCGGTATTCAACTCGTCTTTGGCTTTGGAGATTTCATCCTCGTCTATTGCAATGGATTCACTTTTCGACATGTTGCCAGACGTAAACATTCCGCAAGATCCTGAGGTTCCCAATCCTGATGAGATTGCTTTTGCGAACATCATGTCCATTTCGCTTTTCAAATCTGAAAAGGCAATACAACTATCTTTTGAGATTTTTCCAGCCAGATAACCAAGTAGGCCGTAATCTGTTTCAGAATTCATAGTTATACCCTTGCATTTTAGGGCCACCTTAGGAGTTCGAGATTGTTCTATTCGAAGATCAGAATACGGGGACTTTCCTGTTATGGCGCTTGCAAGTGCGCTAAGAGCGCTCTCTTTATTTGTCATTAGTCCCAAAAATGAATTGGAAAAGACTGCGGCGCTGCTTTCAGCGAAACTCACAGAGGTACCTTTTCTTGGAAGTCGGAAAATTTCATACGGAGTACAGGAAAAGGATTGCATGGCTCCCATTTGTTTATAGCTTTTCACAATTTGCATTTGCTTAGACAAGAAATTTTCAGAAAGTGCGTTTGGTTTACTTCTATCATAGCCCATAGGATTGATCGTCGTCCTTACCTTGAAATGTGCCCCTTTTGCCACTTCCTGTAGGAAATTCACTCCTGCATCGCCGATAGTATTATAATTTACACCAGAAACGTGAGCCCATTGAATTGGAACCAGTTTTTCAGCTTCGGTTGCCCGTCCTATCGCCAGTAGAACCCTATATGCAGCAGCATGTATCTCTCCCTCGCTCCCATCAAGGATTTTTTCTTCGGACTTAGTAAGTTCCAATGATAATTATCTCTCGGTAGATGTCGGAATAATGAAAAGATTTAAGCCTGCCCGGCACATATCTTTAGCATTTGGGTAGTCTTTCTAGAAGGACTCACTCGATCATGCAGGACAACCTTCCATTTTTTGAATATAATACCCGTTATTTTGAATATCGCTCTCTATCCTTGGAGGGGCTTGCTGAATGTGACAGAATTGACATTCCTCCTGAGTCATTTGTTGTTCTCCCTCACCTACACTTTCCAAGTACTTTTTGCCAAATTCGATAGCTTTTTCATGTGGAGTTTTGGCCTCCACGACTACATCAAAATGCATAACGTCTCCATCTTTTTTTCTAACGTATGTATCATATACTGCACACTGCATGGGCTTATTCGACCCTTAACACTATTTATTCTAATCTCTGGATATCGGAATGTTCCTAGGTTTAGGAGTAATGCTGCTACGTCAGTTCAACCTAATGCTTGATTAGTACCGTGTTAAAAGACTCGCTATTCTTTCCTTATGTCGATTGCCAGAGTATCTCCGACCTGTGGAATTCCAATTTTCTGGAACCTCCTTTTGGGCATTGTAATCTGTATAGTGGTCTGAGAGTATGTGTTTATGACGGTTTGCGGTTGAGCTCTAAGAATGGCTTCCAAGAACGGCTTTACCTGCTGCTTTACGTCCTTGTCTGATACAAGATTGTCAATTGAATCTAGTATTAGCTGTTGCTGGGACACTTTCTCCAGCTCTACATCCTCCGTGAGACTTAGGGTAATGCTCATACCGGTATCGATTAGCTGGTTAATTTTATATCTAGTCACTGGTTCAGCTCGATTCTCCATAATCTACATGAGTAACGAAATTCTCATCATATTTTAACTATCTTATTGTAAACATTGTAATTGGGTTCGGCCTTCTAAGGGAATGGGAAAAAGAGAGGCTAACCCAATTCGCGGCCGTTCAAAGTAGTATCAATAATTGGATTATTTCAATATACTTGACTTCCTGAGGAGAGATCATTCATTAAATTTCAATGCAAATAACATTAATCATAACAAACCACTGTACCTATCCCCACTAAAATATTACTAGTTTTCACTATCTTATTGTATATTAAACAATAAAACCATAAATTGCTCGGTTGTTAGATAATAATTCTTGTGGGTTCACTTTGCCTAAAGAGGGCTTTGAAATCATTAGTAGAGGGTCACAGTCAAGCTATTTGAGAACTGATAATTATTCTCGCTTCGACAAAGTTCTTATAATTGGATTAGGCCAGCTTGGCCTTCCGGTAGCAAAATATGTGAAGGAGAAAGGATTTGATGTATACGGATATGATATTAGTCAGAAAGCAATACAGCGTGCAGAAAAGATAGCCGCAATAAAGAAAGCTGATAATTTCAGTGAATTTGATGTATACATTATTTGTATCTCTACACACAAGCCAGACGATATGTTTACTCCCCAGATAGATGGTTTGTTGTCCATTGTACAGGAGAAAATTGCAAAGGAAGCCAAAAATGGTGCACTTGTCTCGATAGAGAGTACTATTCCAAGGGGAACATCAAAGAAGGTATTTGAGATGCTAAACCATAGACTTCATGTTGCACACATACCTCATAGATGGTATGCCTTAGAAGAAAGAGAGCATGGAGTTAATCAGTTGCGTGTAGTTGGAGGAGTATGTGATTGTTGTCTTAAAGCAGCTGTTCAGTTCTACGGTCAAATTGATGCAAGCAACCACAGCAGCAATGACAGCAATAACATAAACAACAACAACAATAACAACAATAACAATAACGAAAGCAACAAGATCAATAATGGTAATGGTAATGGCAATGGTGGTGGTGATGGTGCCAATGGTAATAACAGCACCCTCATGGGCGACGATACTGGCATCGAAATCACTCCCTCAACTATGGATGATGATATAACTTCCACAACTGGCAAACATAATAGCATCAATTACATTCCTAATCTAGGAATACCATTACATCCTGTTTCTGATGTAGAAATTGCTGAAATAACAAAGATAGCTGAAAATGCACATAGATATCTTCAAATAGCTTTTGCAGAGGATATCTACCTTTACTGTCAAGCTAATAGCATAAACTTCCCAGAATTGCGTGAAGCCCTAAATACTAAATGGAATGTAGAAATACTCGAGCCCAGAGACGGCATAGGAGGACACTGTCTGCCAAAAGACACCAAAATGTTTCTACAATCTTCAAAATCTATTGCTGCAAGAAGCAGAATACTAAAAGCATCAATGGAAGTAGATGAAGAATATAAGAGATATAGACTATCACGAGCATCATCACAAACTGCAAACATCCAGACTAGTCGTAGGACGGGAAGATCAGGTTTTATCCAATACGACTAGCCACGAAAAAGACGAATACAAAGTACAGCAGTTTTGTTGATCAAAAGCTGCTGAATTCAAACTAGAGACTTCAATTGCTAGCCCTATTCTGTTCTTTTGGTCGTAATCTCGATTAAGGACGGTTAGGATGATGTGATGAGTTCAATTAGCGTTGACTCACTTGGCTAAGATATAAGTAAGAAAGTGGGAATTATAGCTTGATTGGCTGCAATTGATTTGCAAGGCTGCGTCGAGGATTGGAAGAACGCCGTAGCAATTCCTATACGAATGAAGGAGGATAATAGTGGGTTAACTGAATTTTCGTTGCACGTATCAAGGATCCTAGCCTATCCTGAGTTGGATATCAAATCCACTTCACAGCAGATAGACGAATTGGGTAATAGATTATCTCAGAAAGTTAAGGCCCCCAAGCGCTTACGACCGACCCAACTTATAGAAGAGATAAACGATTTCTTTTTCAATGAGGTAAAGTTCAAACCTAATGCACATGACTATTACAATCCTGCCAACAATTATCTCAATATAGTGCTTGAAAGAAAAACGGGGATACCGATAACTCTGTCTATCCTATATATGAGGATAGCTTCTAGGTTAGATTTCACGCTATTTCCTGTAAATTTTCCAGCTCACTTTTTGGTCAAATACATTCTTGACGATCAGTCTGCGGAAATTGTT
>JARBAV010000361.1 GCA_029237515.1 Nitrososphaerales archaeon | reverse complement strand
CCTCCAAGCCTGTGGACCAGAATGTCCTCATCTCTCATGATATCTGAATGGCCCAAATATTCATAATGTTTGTTTTACAAAAATCGCTTGAAACTGATCTTTCGTTCATTTCATGTATTTTGATCATATATTGGAAATACCTGTCACGTTTGGAGCTACAATATATCTTCGGAAGCGTTGTAAAGTTCAGCTTAGTTCAGTAAAATAGAGACTTTAAGCAGACAAGGATCCTTTCAAAATAACGACTAAAAAACGAGATTCACAGGCACTAGTCAGTTCAATTAATTGCATAATATCTTGTCGAATGATCTATTACGTAAGGTAAAAAATCTTACACTAATTACTTTTAGAGAAATGTTCTATAATTCCAATAGCTTATGCCTAAAAGTATTCAGATCAAGCGCTCCAGTGCAACTTCGGACATGAGTGCATGGCACGTACTAACGCTTGATGATTTTGCCAGATACAACCAGAGTGTAAGATACACTAACCGAGAATCTATTGATTCTGTCTACTCCGTCATCGAGAAGCAAAGCGGACGAGTTACAACTAGGCATATTGAAAAACAAGTAGGACTAGATATAGGAACTGTTCGCTATGCCATAAAATACCTTACAAAGGAAGGAAAGATCCAGCGAGTTAAAGGATTAGGAACTCATAAGATAGAATTCTATTACAGAGTATGTTAGTCTAACTTGTTCATAAAGAATGCGAAACCACACACACCTTCAGATCGACTAATATAGCATCAAAACTTACCTTGAATGGTTCGTAGGTTTTGTTCTGACACATTTAGTTTTGGGGTCAAGGCGATGCCATAGGTGGGGGGTTAGCTGGCTCTCTCAACATATAATCGGTTTTAGAGAAACTCTAACGTTAATGAATTAGTGATAACGTTCGGAATATTCACTTTTCAAAATCCCTTCACAGACGCGTATAGTGATATCCTCAGACTAACCCTTTATCAATTATCTTTGTTTTCAGCTTTTAGATCAATCAGAAATAAACCATATTGATTCGATGCTCTTTCACCATTCCATTTGTCAACTATTTGACTTGTAGAATTATCTGTAGAGTATGATGTTATAATAATGATAAGGCAAAAAAGTATTCCAAGGGCTAACACTAACATTGCTTCTTTATCTTGATTCATTCAAATCAATTTCTTGTATAGGAAGTGAACTGCTTACAACACTAATATAAAACGATCCTTCAATTGTCCACGTATCATTCTCGATTTACCATAAAATATATCATAGAATTGCTTTTATTTTAGAAAAGCAATTCTCCTATATGACCGAGAATTCGAAGAGAAGTGAAACTGAAGATGATGATGAAGAAGTAAGAGAAGAGAACAAGGAAGAAGTTCATGAACTTCAAGATTATGAAAGTGATGAAAGCGAAGAAGAGGGCCTTGATCCAGAAGAGTAGCGTTATTATTATTCATTAAGAATGCAATTGATTAGATCTAAACTGATAGAATGATCTAAGGATTAACTTATGAGCCGATTTTTAGGCTCCACTGTAATAGAGACTGTGAGAACGTGCCTCTGACCAACATCAATTTTGAAAGATTACACGGCAATTCGGTCGACTGTACATCTGAGTCAGAGATGTTCAAATGGCCTGACCTTCCTTTTATGCTCATTATAGGAGAAAAAGTAAAAGGTGGCCTTTCCTAGTGAACTCCTGTTGTCAAAGGTGAAGGTTGGGAAGATAATAACTTTAGAAGGGATAGAAAAGTCTGGCAAGACTACCCAAGCGCAAATGTTAAGTCATTATTTGAGCAAAGAAAAGCATCTGAACACGGCTCATTTTGATCTTCCTGACTATCAGACGGATGTAGGTCAAATAATATACAAATATCTTAATCAAGCGGAGATGCCCTCTAATCCGGAAGTATTACATCTTCTTTATGCTGCAAATAGATATGAAATAAGAGACGTGATCAATTTTCATCTCAATGATGGTTATGTAGTGATAATGAATCGTTACTATCAGAGTAACATAGTCTACGGATCTGTTAATGGTTTAGAAATCAGATGGCTTTACACATTAGATAAAAATATGCCCCGTTCTGACCTGACAATAATCCTTGACGTGCCAGTACAAATCACCGAAAAACGAGGCACTCGCATGGCTAAGAACCGATTCGAACATGACAGGGAATTTAAAGAAAGGGTGAGAGAAGCTTTCTTGACCTTAGCAGAAAAAGAGAAGTGGAATGTGATTGATGCAGCTCGAAGTAAGGAAGATATTCATAATGATATCATAAGGATTATCGAAAGCTATTTGGAAGTTAGTTAAAGAAGGGCTTGAGTTGGATATCATATCGCGAAACATTGCATCGCGTGGCATAAAGACCATCAGAAGAAATGAGTTTGAAGTTTGAAATTTGCACATACCACACTAAATTGACATGATCATGAAAGACTAGATTTATGATGTCGTTTAGTAAAAATAACCAGATGACTTCATGCTGCTGCTCCATTTTGAACATAGACTCTCCCGGAGCCTGGAATTACATTACCTTTAAACCGAAGTCGAATTTGAATAGAGGTGGTCGAAATCCAATGAATTCTATAACATCCCGTTCAGAGAAAACCAGATAATTGAATGGCAGGCTTACACTCTTAGGTATTTTTCCACTTCGTCACCGATAAGAGTAGGAGTAACGGGATTGTAGTTATTCGCATTTGCTCCCTCTTCCTGGGTGGTTGTCGAATTCGTCTCCTGAGGTATTTCCTCATTGTAATCTAGGCGATCACCTCCTTCGTTAATGAGTTCTTTTAGAAGTTGAACTTGTCCAAGGACTTTTCCCTTTCCCAGATCTGAAAACCCATTGTTCTGTAAGAAGGATAGATATCTGATGAGAACATTTAGCTCGTTTAATTTTGTTTTAGCTAATTCTAATGTTATCATAAGCGTTTGACGATAGTTGTGATAATGCTTACTTTCCCTTAATTACCTGAAGGTTGAATATGTTAGATAACACTCTGTAGAATAGTTAAGTCAACATGAGCTGACCCTAAAATTCAGATTCAGTATCTCAATAAGGAGTGTCATTCTAACGGTGATGATAGTGAAAGCTTGCAAATTTCAAGATAAATACTCACGCAAAAATAACAATTGTATTTCTGCTCTTGCTCCATCACGCATTTAGTATATGGACTCAAAAACTTCTGAATTCAGTTGTTAAGAAATTTGAACTTGCGCAAGTAAATACCTTTCGTACATAGGGATGAAATAATACACTTTGCAAACGTCTATGATTATAAAATCCCTGAAAACTACACCAGATGCGATCAAAAGAACTATACCCTCATCCAAAAGAGCTTCTGTTGCCATCGCTGTAACTATCGTAGCTTTGATGATACTGGGTCCTACAGTTCCTAGCATGAACCAGCAGACCGTAGTTGGACAAGCAGACCCGACACAACCAGATGAAGAACAAGATTACGTCTCATCTTCGCAACGAGAAGCTGTACAAGAAGCTGAAAGGGCTGCTGCTACCTCTGCCTTAGAACCAGACTATAGTAGCAATAGCGTATCACAAATATTAGATTACGCCCAATTTGTTCCCTTGACAAACAGCCCAGGAAACCAGGTGAAGCTACTATTGAATTATTCATCTCTAGATCCATCAATGACCAATGCTCCAATTAACGCAGTAATGGAAATATATGCACCCAATCAAACCCTATTAAGGACTACTTCATTCCCTCAGCCTCTCTTACTTAATCAATCAGGAGAAATACAACTTGCCACTACATTCGAGGATGAGTCACTGAACAACATAACAGCAAAAACGATGCTAACAGATGAAGAGAAGGCGATTCCTATCTCGAACACTCTTGAAACAATACTCGCATTAGGACAGAACATTTCTGACAGCGAAGAGGATATTACTGGCTTAGATTGACCATCCCCCCACCTTTATTTTCTTTTTAAATTATTATCCTAATTTCAGAATATCTCCAACCGAGAAACCCAGTCTCTTCATAATTTAAAGACAGATCTTTGATTGCTCAGAAGTGCTATTTTCTGTTCGAAAATATGAATAAAGATACAGAATCAATGAACTACGAATTTATTATATTGAATATTTCAATAAAAGAAATAAGTAGATAAGAATCTTATTCATTATATCCATAATTGACACAAAACTTCTGTTGAGTGTCGACTATACCAAGAAAAAAAAGAAGATAAATCCTCAGAATAAAAAATATTTAGGATGCCCGTTATGTCATTCATCAAAGTATGTAGTTTTTACATCTAGTATACCGAACACCAAATATCAAGTTCATGAATTGTACTGTCATGGCTGTAACGTCATATTCTCCCCATTCAACGCAACTCTGCCCATAGAGATTATCGATTCTTAGAATCCACATTTCTAAGAATCTTCATTTCTCACGCTACGAGACTCAAGATCGTCTCTAGGGGGGTTTTGAGGTTGACGATAACGCCAAAAATCAGAGGGCACAAAGGTCTGAACAAAATTGTTTTGGTTTTTACAGTTCATATATGGTTAAAATTGGCGATTCTAATCCCACTTGACTTACCAGATTACTAACAGACTCTAATCTAGCATTCCGACTAAACTAGATCGTTGATCTCTATCTCATATCATAAGTCTGCGAGACCGCTGCCGACGGCTGAAAGTATTTGTGATGTGCTATTGTCAAAGGTCAATGAATTGTTCTGCGATAACCTCGTCACTTCTTCTCCTGTACGAAACACAGATGCAATTTTTTCTCCAATGCTTCATCTGCCATCTCGACATGAGAAATCGCTCCTGAGGTGTTTCCTGCAAATGCAAATTGATACCCAAGTGATAGCTGAGATTGTATCTAATAAAACCCGAAGGTATTGACCAACTGATTATTCAGCTTATCGTCCTGACTGGCTAGCTTGTTCAGAATACCCTCGCTTGCTTGCGTCATCATCGCACTAGTTTCTCCTGGATCTTGAATAGTAGCATCATTTGTCGACGCTGGTGCAGTTGCAACCCCAATCGTACCAATTAATGTCAACAATAGCCCTATCGCCACCATCTGGAGTATAGGCCTCCCTCTTGTTCCCCTCTGCGATTTGTAGAGTTCTCGTACTCAAGATCAATTTTGGTCTAATAATGTAATGTAATTTGAAGTACAAAAACTTGATAAAGAAATGACAGAAGTCATAAGAATGCGGAATCATAATTACAGGAATTTGCTAATATCTAAGTAGAATCTAAAAATTGCCCTCCAGATGAGTGTCTTAACTCTGTATCTTTACCCAATGTGTTCCTTAGAGCCAGTTCCAAATAAGGAAAGCGAAAGTGATAACCCGATTCAATTAAACGCGAAGGCATAACCCGAGTGCTAGACAGCAGCAATGCATCGGTAAGCTCTTGGCCTACTAACACTTTTAAGAGAAATTTAGGAACAGCAACGAAGGTTGGTCTTGACAAGGCCTTTCCCAATGATTCTGTAAAATCCGTGTTCGTAATAGGATTAGGAGAAACAGCGTTTACCGGTCCGCTAAAAGTATCATCTGCAATCATTGATAGTATAATTATGAGAAGATCGTCCAAAGCAATCCAGCTAATATATTGATTCCCACTACCTATACGCCCTCCCAAACCCGATTTGAAAACAGGCAGTATTTTTGCAAGAAGGCCTCCTGACGAGGATAGCACTATTCCAAGTCGTAGATTGACGACGCGAATTCCCGCCTCTACTGCTATGTGAGTTGAGTTTTCCCATTCTCTACACAAGTCCGACAAGAAGTCAATAGACGGAACCTTGCTCGGAATAGATGATGCTCTGGTACCTGCTTGACTATCCTCTGACAATATCTCATCACCTCTATCTCCATAGTATGCTATAGCGGACACAGATACCAGAACTGAAGGAGGTTTATCAAGTGAGGTCAACCGTTCACATAAGGCAGCTGTAGCATTGATTCTACTTTCTGTTAGCCTTTTTTTCTTTTCCTTCGTCCACTTTCCAAATATGTTTTCTCCGGCAAGGTTGACTACCGCATCTACCTGATTGCTGTTCAGAGGGTCTAAATTGATATGATTCAAAGTTTGACTTTGGTTAGTGCGCAAGGAGGGAGCGGGATGCTGACTCTTAACAAGTGGAACTACTCTATGCCCGCCTGTAGTGAGAAAAGGTATTAATGCACTTCCCACAAAACCGCTGGAACCAGTAATAGCAATAGTTAGAGGTCTCTCGCTTTTTCTTATTCTGTTTATGACAGAATGAGTGCGAAGATCTTGACTAGTAGTCTGATGACGGTATTCAAAGATCTTCCTTAGGTTCTTATCCACAAATCGACGGGTTGCCAATCGTCCCATTCGACCCGCGGGAAGAGAATAATCGATTCGATCCTCCAATATACAAGATGAACCGAACCGCTCAAACAAATGTGAATGAACAAATGATGGAAAAAAGCCTTTTATCTGGATATCTTTGAACTGTTTTTCGGGGATGTATTCGGCATGCCTAACGATCCACTTCATAGTGAGGGGTCCAATTTTTGTTCGAAGCTTTACAATCCCATTATTCTCGATGCTGCCGCTGCGCCCTGTTACCTCGAATTGTTCCCAAGGCGGTTTTAGACGTTCGAAAGCCCCCTCCCTCATGTGCCATGCAAATACCTTATCTAAAGGCTGATCAATTCTGCTTGAGTATACAAAAGATTCCACCGGATATCTTTATTCTTATCCTACATAAATTGATAGGATTCATGACTTGATAACCAATTGAAGGGAACGATATGATAAATGTGTGCAATCTCATAGAAATTGAAAATTTCAGATTTTGGAGGAGAAAATGGTGTACGCGTGTACTTGCATTCATTCTAGACACTTTAGGTAATTAACCACTTGGATTATTCTGCAGATTTCAACTAAATCTAACCTCTTAATTCCGCTTTTAGATCTGCTAAAACGAACACTCCTTCAAGATGATTTGATTCACCTTTAGGCGTATCTATTCATTCTTTTGTAATTAGTATACCATCTGTAGACAAAATAAGCAATGGCTATAATTACTACAGCAATTATAAGAGGACTGAGAAGGTAAATAACAATGGCTGCAACTACGATGAGAACTGCTATTATTGCTATATCTGAAATCTTAAGGTCAGTCATTTGGATCTATTTCACATTGCCCTCTCTTAAAATGTACGGGTACCACGTATTGCATTGAAGTTAATTGTTTGCACTAGATTCTGTTCCAAGACAAGGATGGTAAAGTTCAGAATCCACATTGGATTGTGAATGCTGCAAGAACAAATTTAGGTATTGCCACAGAATATTATCAAAATTTCAGATCCAATGCACTTTATTTCTATGGTGTTAATTCTCAGACTTTCTTCAAAACTTATTTGTCCGAGTTTGGTTTTAACAAACAATTGAATAATGTGTCAACAAAAAAATTAGTAGCAAATCAACTAATGAAAATCACGAAAGGTGGCGCT
>JARBAV010000360.1 GCA_029237515.1 Nitrososphaerales archaeon | reverse complement strand
TGAATTCAAACCAGTCCAGCACATATCTCCAATTCTAGTACTTCCGCCTATAATAGTGCCCGCTGTCAAGGCACAATGTCTTCCTATTTCTACATTGTGGGCGATATGTACTAGAGCATCAAGTTTAGTTCCTTCTCCAATTATTGTATCAGAAAGTGAACCCCTTGCTATAGAACAATTAGAACAAATCTCTACATTATTGCCTAGAATTACTCCTCCGATATGTGGGAATCTTTGTAGTTCTAAAGTATCCTCTAACCTCTCATAAGCAAAACCATCAGCTCCAATTACTGTTCCAGGCTGTATAATGCAATTCTTGCCAATTCTGGTATTATGTTCTATAATTACACAATCGCCAACAACTGTATTATCCCCTATTGTACATTTATCCCCTATTTTGGTAAAGTTACCAATTGAACAGTTCTTTCCTATTCTGGCAGATCTAGATATGGCTGACATCTGAGGAGCCGTCACAATTTTATCATTCTGCCGGATTCTCTTCTTTTTATTTACAGATGGCGAATAATAGATTTCATTTATAATTTTCATTACAACCATTCTAGGATTCTTTACAAATATCAAAGATTGTTGCTTTCCGGATCTAGGATACACCAGATTCTCCAGCGATTGGTGACAAATAATGACCTTAGCATTTGATTTGGAAATGGCCATTATTGCCTTTTCTGCATCATCTAAGGAACAAAAGGATAAATCTTCACTTAAAGCATTTTTGATATCTTTTACGCCATAAATGCTTGTCGAATCAAAATCTTCTTTTGAACTATAAATAGAATATTTAATCCCTAGACCTGAAAGAATAGATACGACATCAAATGACAATTGAGGTATGCCACTATTGTCACTGAAATTACTCGAATGTGCACATTGAGAGTGACGGCGTGGCATTTCCTAAAATTTCGATGTACATGTATAACTTGTCTTATATAAGAGCTTAGTTTTACTATTCTCGAATTAGAGAATCAATGCTAATACGATAATCTTGTATATAGAATAGTGAAAGATTGTAGTCCAGAAATCTCAGAAATAAAATGATAGGTTAGAAGTTCTATATCCACATTATTAATAAAGTCAAATAAATCTATGGATAGTTTAGCGTTAACTAATAAACGTAGCTTTAGTTTTCGATCATCAGAAACAACATCAATTTATCGCCACTTCATGGGACTTGTAAACTAATTGGTAAACATAAAATAGGCTTAGCTAATATAAAATATTTCAAAGTTAATGGCATTTAATAAATATTAAGGCCATTATTTTTTATTCTTAGTAGTTCCACCACCTTCTATTTGCTCAACTTATCTATTAGCTGATGGATTTACCTTTTTTTTGGGAACAAAATAATATCCAGGTTCTGGAAATCTAAAATCCGATCTGTTGTAGATTATACCTGATCATATTATATGTGAAGTAACTGTCTAGGAGAATAAATAATGCGTACACCGACCACATTTAGTAGCCGATATTATAAAAAAGTCAAGATTTATTGACTAGGTTTGAGCGTTAATAGATTGTTAAGATAGTATTATTTTACCATTATTTGTTTATCTGTCAAACCTCCAAAGCAGAGGGTTATCATTGCTCGGTACACATGATTTCAAAGATCTTAGAGGAGGAGGACAGGTAGGATCCGGAGATGAACAGACACACGTTCTCTGGGGGATGTCAAATATTGATTTGTGCAATGTGCTTATTCAATTGGCAAAGATCTCACAAGAACTGCCCTATAGCTATTCGTTCAATCCAATTTTTTGTTTATATTGATCTGACGACTCTTTGAAAGCCTTTAACATGAGGACAAACTCTAGCAGCAAGTAACAATCACATTATCGCATTTTAATATATTGTAAACCAAATAGTTTATGAATTAGTGTTGCTATCTTTATGCGTATACAAGTAATGTCCATCACACGCAATTTAGGAAGTATCGCAGATGGATTTAGTGAACCAAAGAAAAAATTATTGTATTATCTTAAAGTCATGCATCAAGCAGGGCTGGAGGATCTGGCTGCAGTTATGAAAATATCTAGAATGGCAGTTCACAAGCATCTTTCATCATTACAACAAAGAGGTCTAGTAGAAGCAATTGAAAGTAGAGGACAGGTGGGTCGACCAAAAATGATTTACCAGCTGACTAGTCAAAGTAAGACAGTTTTTCCAAAATCATATAGCGCAATAGCGACACAAGCACTTGATTTTATTGAGAGAAATATGGGTAAGGAAGGCGTTGAAAAGGTTCTGCGAGAACGTCAGAGTGAACTCTTCGATCTATACTATAAGCGCCTTAAAGGTATGGATTTTGACAAACAGGTTAAGGAGTTAGCAAGGATTCGAGATGAGGAAGGGTATATGGCCGAATCGAAGAAGGAGTCGAAAGGAGGCAGAAAGCATGTCTTGTTAGAGTATAACTGTCCGATTATTCACATCGCTGAAAGGCACTGGGAGGCATGTTCAATCGAAACTGAATTGTTTGAAAAGCTTCTTGATGCAGATATCCAGACTACACATAGAGCCGCCAAGGGTGATGCAATATGCAAGTTTATGATAAAAGAAAGGAAAGAGGGCTATCTATAGAATTGCTCTGGAGTAAACTAGTATTATGAATCTTCTATGACTACGAACATATCATCGTCTTACTTTGTATAATTTGTAAACCAGGTTATTTATAAATAGGCATTCTGATTATATATGCTATGATCGGTATAACTAAACCTCAAATTCAAACTTTAAAACTAGGGCAGAGCGACAATTCTGCTAATATGCAAAGCACTCGAGTAAATGTCTTAGGCATAGCCGGCAGTATGCGAAAAGGCTCTTTCAGTACACATGCTCTAAAATTGGTGCTAGAGGAGGCAAAAAGATATGGTTCTGATTCCCGAGTGCTCGATTTGCGTGAAGTAAGGCTGCCAATTTATGATCCAAGCGGATCAGTGTCAGAAGAATTGTATCGAGAAGTCAATGGTAATCGCGAAAATGTCCTAGATACTGTTACAAAAGATATCAACTGGGCTGATGCTTTTGTCTTGGCTACTCCAGACTATCATGGATCCATGTCTGGTGCAATGAAAAACTTTCTCGATTACTTCTGGGAAGAATTTGCAGGGAAAACCTTTGGGTATATTATCGCATCTCATGAAAAAGGATTAACCGTCGCAGATCAAATGCGTACATCAGTTCGTCAATGTTATGGGTGGAGTATGCCTTATAATATTTCCATCAATGGGGGAAATGACTTTAATTCCACAGGAAATCCAATTAATTCTGCATTAGCCAATAGGATAAAGATGCTTGCACGTGACTTGGTGACATATGGAACTTTAATTAGAAGGCAATTCTTGCAAGATGTTATGAATAAAGAGGTTTCAGATACCTATGCTTCTCGTTATCGGGAATATTATAACTAACTTATTTTTCTAATTTCAATAGCGTGTCCTCTTTAAGGGGGATCCTTCAGATGTCATTTGGGAGTTCCTGGCAAGGAGAAGAGTCAAAGAGGGAAACGGGATGGAAGTAGTATATTTTTCACTTGTTTTGTTGTCTCCAAACCCTATCTTACACTTTCTAGTTTCGGATCTCTGTCGTCTTGCCATTTCTGCTAAGACTGAAGCTGTTCTTTCCTCGCTTTAGTTCATTTGAAGTGAACTCGTGTTAGTACACGACTACGTAAGGACGGACAAAGCATATGATCTTGTAAAGTAGAACACCTTTATTTTAAAGCACCTTATAATGTAGTCTTTTGTGTTAATAACAAAAATGCCAACAGAAAGCTCTAAACTAACTAATACAAAAATAAAAAAGAGGACCTGCGTACTACCTCGTATGTTAGTCTTCGGCCTGTTGGGCTGATGCAGTGCTTACTGCGTTATCGTCGCCTTGAATCTGAGATGCCTGATTATCACAGAATACATACATTGGCAACTTTCCATTACCACAAGCATTTGCTTGTGAAAGTGCCTGATTCTTTTCATATTTCTTTTTTCCATCTGCAAACGCACTGTCTGTTGCAAAAGCTGTTGCTCCGATGAGCATTACTGCCATTGCTGCTACCATTACAAAATACTTGGTGTTCATATTTCCAATAACCAGGACGATCTTCTTGGTTATTTGCATTAAGCAAGTTCGTGCGCTCTCATTAATCTGATAAATATTCTATTGAAAATAGCTGTGGGATATATGTCATATAAAGTAACGGCTTCTTACAAGATAATGATAACAAATGAAATACCTACGTGATAACAAATGAAATACTACGAAAAGTTGACATTGGAGGAAGAGAATACAATTTGTCTCGCACCAAGCTTTATTTTGTTATGTTATAATATCTTGTTATAGAGTTATTTTCGGTTATTTGGATGAATATGAAGATAAACTGATAGCCATTCCTCTAATCAACGACAACAAAAAAAAGGTAAAGATTGAATTGAACTGGATTATGGTGGTCCGTTGATGCTACTTTATGAGAATGACTGTGCAGAAGCCAAGTCTACGATGTTTTCGTCACCTTGGACTTGTGATGCAGTGTTCTGGCATCCAACATCCTCAGACAAGATTCCATTTCCACACTCATTTACTTGTGCCGCTGCTTGGTTCTTACCCTTGTATTTGGTTGCGAAAGCGCTATCAGTAGTTATCGCTGTTGCTGCTACTAATGTTGCAGCTATGACTGCTACAATTGCCATATATTTGAAGTTCATTTCTGGTAACTGGAGAGGACATTCTGTTTATTTACATTAAGCAAATTCAGACCATCTATTTAATCTGATAATTATTCTACTAGATATAATTAGAAATTAGCGCATCAATTAATACCTCTCTTAATTCAACGGTCGCCTGAAAGGAAACAATCTTATTTTATTGACATAGACAATGGCTTATCCAGTCACGCATCGTAAAACATTGAATTTGTTGCATCTATGATGCATTCTATGTGCATTCACTCATTTTAAAAATTGAACTTCTATCTAAATTAATTCGTCCTAAAATCACAGATGTAGCCTTATGTCAACATCACTAAATACATGAATATGAATAGTATGGATTCTAGGTTAAATGATTATGATAAATAAGATTATGTCTTTGACCGCTTATGGTTCCCTGTTTTGCGACCAATTGACATAACAAGATACTTCAAGTCGATAGAAATAATCCTTAAAGATATGGGATGTTATTTCTGAAATGCCTCAGTACAGAAGAGAAGAGATGATGGTCCGTATCGAATTCCCAGGATACCAATTAGTAGGATTTTCCAAGAGGAAGCATTCAATATTGAGAAAATAAAAGATACGGTATACCGAGGATCAATGGATCCGCTGCCAAAAGCATTATTCAATGTGTTAACAAATCATAAATCCTAAGTTGTCCTTGAAAATGTTTAAACAAGATATGATTCTCAATGTATTTTATACACAATGCATGATATAATCATCATATCATATGATTGTATCACTTAGTAGTTACCTACTCTAATAAGGGCTGGTCCCATATCGTATCAACACTTCTATTAGATGTACTGCAAGGGAATATGTGTTAGACACAAAGCTGGAAGGGCCAAATTCAAGTTAGGAAGATATGAAAGTGGGCAGAAGAGATGCCAGGTTTGCCCCCTCTTCATAAAATGGGATGAAGGTATCTGGTGTCCGTGTTGCAGTCACAAATTAAGGTCGAATCCACGAAATATAAAATTCAGGCACAAACAGCTGCTTGCAAAAAGAAAGTTAATGGCGAATTCTGAACAAAAGGCTTTAGTTACAACTGAATAGCTCATTTCTGCACTATGACTTCACATACAATTTAGCAATGCTTTTCATCTTATTTTAGCTGTTCTCTCACATCTAAATTATCCTTGATATACTACTACTCATTGTTAAGTAACAAGGTCTAGTTTTTCTTGACCGCCGCTGCCGCATATCACTTGAAAATGTTTTCATAATACAATTGATAAATTTGAGTTAGGAATTTAGAATTCTGAGAGCCTTCATAGCGCTCTTTTCCTTGTCTTTTATCTCGAGCATGATATCGAAATCTAGACTTTCTGTTTCCTTCAAGAATTTCTTAAACGATAGTGCATCAATTCTTTCAGCATGTTTGCCCCTTCTTCCCTTGATACCTTTTTTATCAGTTTCTAAATGAGGACTACTATAATCGACAATTGGCAATCCATCCTTATTCTTATTCCATGTCGACATTGCGTTCCTAAGTGCGAACCTGAGTGACTCACCATTTGATAACAACTCATGATGAAAACTATCGAAAACGATCGGAATATTTATTCGTCGATTTAATTCAAGACAATCATCTAAATTATAAAGATGGTCATCATTCTCTATTACAAGTCTTCGTCTGATTGCATTATCAAGCGTAGTGTAAGTAGCAGCAAACCTTGTTAATGCCTCAATCTTATTTCCATAAACTCCCCCAATGTGTATCTGTACTTTGGCTGTTTCATCAAGTTGCATCGCATCCAAAACTTTGCAATGATATTTTAATTCGCTAATACTATTTTCTATTATCGTGTAATTTGGAGAGTTAAGAATTACAAATTGATCGGGGTGCATTGAAATTCGTATACCATGCTTTCTGATAAAGATGCCAATTTGTTCAAATTCTGAATGAAAGAGCTCAAACCAATTCAATTTACAAATCGGATGAGATGCAAAGGGGATGAGATCTGAGCTAATTCTAAAAAATAATAGGCCGTGGTTGATATTATATTCTAGGATTTGGTTTAGATGAGTCAAATTGCCTCTAATGGTTTGAATTAACCTGTTTTCAGAATAGGATGTCAATCTAAAAGTAGATGGGTCAGTCCTAAGGATTCTATTATTTATGCAAGGATATCCTATTTTCAAAAAAATGCTCCGCTATTACATGAATTGGATTGTTCAATTTGAGTCTTCATATCCGTTGGAGATATTGGATAATGTTTGGTGGTCTTGAATTCAGTACAAAATAGAAATTTCTCCATAATATGTCCCATTGTTCTGAATATTTCATTAACTAAACTTCAATAGTCCCTGATTCTTGTTCTTCTTTGAAATATAAAATATAACCATTACTAACACTGGTAATGTTACTACTAAGATTATACCTGGAGCAGCTGGGGTTAGACCACCAATAGCATTATCTTCAAAAATCTGAATAGAGATGGTGTGAGGATTGTAGGTCATCATCATAGTCGCCCCAAGCTCTCCAACTGCCCTTACCCATGACATAATTATACCTATAATTATACCGGTCTTGGCTAGTGGAAGTGATACCCTGAAGAAGGTCTGTACGTTGTTCTTACCTAGTACCCTTGCAACATTCTCATATGACCGATCAACTGATTCAAATGCTGCTTGACTTGCAAGGATCATAAATGGTGAGGCAACATATGTTTGAGCAATTATGATTCCAAACACGGATTGAGTAAATTCTATCCCTGGGAAGGTTTGTACAACTATTGAAGTTGGACCAAACATACCTAATAGAAGGGCCCCACTCGCCAGCGGTGGAAGTACTAGTGGAATGATGACAATAACTCTTAAAATGAATTTCCCTCGGAAGTTAGAATACCTTGCCAGGAAATAGGCAAATGGAATTCCAATTATGCATAGAATTGATGTTGAGACCGTTGCAGTAAATAGGCTTAGGATGAAAGCGTCCCAAACCTGTCGTTGTGTCAATGATTCGAAAGCATTTAACGGATCCAAAAAAGTCAATATCGTGGTAAGCGGAAGCACGATATAGGCCAGCGCTATTGCTGAAAGGACTATAATTACTACATTAAATCCTCGGTGTGTTAATTCCATCTAGACATCATCCCTCCTGCCTATTCATGTAAGCAAGATCTATTTCTTAAGTTGATATGTGAAATGCCTAGCAAACTATCCATTGCTCTTATGCATTTGAGTTTTTACAAATATCTAATACACCAGTTCTCTCTCAAGAGGTTAAATAGGATTGGTTATGGGCAAACTAAATGAGAATGTTGCTCCAGGACCTTCATTGTTGTCATGAGCCCAAATTCTGCCCCCTTGGGCTTCAACGAGGTTTTTACAAATGTATAGGCCTAGACCAGTGCCGTTATTTGATCTTGTAGCGAATTTTGAAAATAATCTCGGAAATATATCTGGATCTATCCCACTTCCCCTGTCTATTACACTTATTATAATGGTTTTATGATCCTTGCTTACCTCCTTCGATATGGTAATGTTTCCATTTTTGGATGAGAATTTTATTGCGTTACTAATAAGATTCGATATTATTTGCATTACCCTATTCTTATCACAAATCAGTTTAGTAGCATTTGGTGATCCGGTATCATATTTTGATTTATTTGAGTGGTTTTTGATCACCTTAGCAAGCTTAACTTGCTTATCGCTATAATGTTCTACTTTGTTTCTAAAATCATTGATGACGTCGTCGATTACCTCATCAATATCTACTGATTCCTTGCTCAATTTCAGTATCTTACTATCAATCCTTGTTACATCTAGGATATCATCTGTTAACCTACGAAGTCTCTTTGCATTTCTAGTAATTACTTCCAGAGTTTCTCTCAACTGAGGGTCATCTCTATTAAGTATTTTTTCATTTCTAGCCAATGCAATTTCAGATAGTCCCAGTATTGGTTGTATAGGTGTCCGTAGCTCATGAGCTGCTATGTTTATAAATTCTTGCTGAATAATATTATGAGATTCCAATTGTTTGTTGAGCAATTCTAATCTCTCCTTAGAATCCTTTAATTGCTCATACAAGTCCGATTGTTTACGGATGAGATTGATTATAGATGCGTAGGACGATGCTACAGAAGGGATATTCGAATATGTCGCAATTCCTCCTGCCTCGTATGGATCTTTTAGAGTATCATCTTTGAGCTCCCATATCATAGATTTCGATTTATCTACTACCATTATTGTAATTTTCGTGTTAATTGATTTGTCTGTTACAATTAAGTTGGCATTAGGGATCTTTTTTCTGATTTTATTCACCTCTTCATTCACATCCATAAACCCATCATTGTACTTGTCTTCGATATAAGTATCAACATTATGAGCATAACCGTCACGACCAAACCAATTGATATCTTTTATTGAATCGTCGTAAATGGGAACCAAGATAGTTAGATTGATTCCCTTCTGGAGAGCCTTTTGGTAATGATTTAGTGTGTATGCGTCTGCAGCTAATAAAAATGTCTTTGCCGAGGCAAACATTATCAGGATTTCGTGTCTTGCTGAACTGATAATATCGTAAGCAAGAGATATTGAATTACGAGTGTCAGATATAACTTGTATTACAGGGTGCTCGACGCCTTCTTCTAGTTCTTTAATTTTTTGTTCAGCAGGCGTAGCTGTGCTCCAAAGAGTATCAAATATGTACTGCCCCTGTTCAACAACCTCCCTTATGCTGCTATATATTACTTCAGTGAGTGGAACACTTTCCTGCAAGACAGTGGTCGCCATATATTCTGTCTCACTTATTGCAATCCCTCCCCTCACCCCATCTAGATGTCTTAGTTCGTCTACGAGACTCATTAGCTTCTTACAATAGGGGAGATTCTCTCTCGTTATTTCAGTGAATGCACGTATCCTTCCTCCCCTTTTCCGTATTTTCATGTAACCATTTCTATACTCTTTAACATCTACCACTATCGACGGTGCGTTTCTGTCGAAGAAGATATCCATTCTTTCTTTCACATTATCCATGAAATAGATTCCTCTTCCTACGGCTTTTTCAACGCCGTAAAGAACTTCTGATTTCTTGTCTTTGACTGGGGGGTATGCCTGAATTGTCAGTTCGATGGATCCCTAACTCACTTCAGCATATATAATGATAATTGAACTGGCAGATACTTTGTATTTCGTGAGCAAGAAAAAATAGATTTCAGCATTTTTTACGTATTATGAATCAAATTAATGAAGCTTTTCCTTACTTCAATCCAAATATCGATAATTGTGAATCTGAATTACGAAATGTCATAATAACATAGTATACATAATAATAGATCCAGTAGTAGCCCAACTCTAC
>JARBAV010000359.1 GCA_029237515.1 Nitrososphaerales archaeon | reverse complement strand
GGAGGCTCAGAAAATGATCTGGTCATGATCGATGAATCATTTGACATAAGTTTGAGTGATTTATTGACCCAGGTCAATGACAATGTTTCACTGCAAGTCGGGATTCATCAGATGACATTCCACGAGAAGTAGTCTTTCGATTCATGATTAGGACCAAGGGAAGAACCTTTCGAGGATCATTAGTAAGTTGTAATTTTTTTGTAATTCCTTGAGTTAGGTATTGTGATCCCAAATCAACTTTTGGATCAGATTAGTGATATAATTCAATAAACACTATTAAAATTGACTTAGTCTTCTCCAATCGTAAAATCCTATTACTTTAAGGAATATATGGATTAGTGAGGAATATATGGATCAGTGATTCCAGTTACGATCTGTTTCACCAAATCGTAATGTGCTGCGAATGCAGGAGCTACAATACATATTTTTGGTGGCCTGCAACGGAACGTAAACACTACTAAAATCTCCTCTCTATGCGTAGGACGACATGAAGTGCTCTGATAGTCTTCGTCCTTTAAATGACGAATAAAAGCTTCCCATACCCTCCCATCTTTAAGTACTTCTATTACGTATCTTAAACACGAATCGCCAGGCAGTGGCTTTGAAAGTTGTTTTTCGAGATCATTTCTGGCGTTTTCCAAAGCGCTGTGCAATTCCTTTTCCGACATATGTTATTCCACTGATATATTGACTGGTATTAAAAGTTTTTTTAACCCCCTTAAGGGTGGATACTCTACTCTTGATTACATCGATTGTAGCAGGCTTGGTTGCAGGTGCTTGGGCAGCAGATGAGTGTCAAAGTCCCGATCAGAGTAATCTGAGCATTTTCAGCGGGACTCGAGCCAGAATATCCGAACACACCGATCTTCAACTTAAAGATCGATATCAGTAACACTATATTCTACAACAAAATGTTTTGAAGCAAAAATACCAAGTCATCTCCTTTTCGAATAATATCGTAGATGAACTGTAACTGTCGATGCTTGATAATATGATAAATCGCCATTATAGGTCATTTGCGGCCAATTTATCTTGAAGAAGCAAAATTTATATCCTTGCCTTGATATCCATGAATCAAAATTATGAAAAAAATTGAAGTATCGGGGAAATATTCTTTAGAGGAAATCGAGGATGAGGTAATAAAGGGAAGTGGTAAAAAATCTTCAGAAACTTTGAATAGTAAAAGTGCGAGCTCAGGATTAATTGAATTCCAAGAATCAAAACATCTACAGGTGGCAAGATGTAGGAAGAAGCTAGTCTACAAAACTGACGATAGAACCGAATTATACCTGGTTCAAGATCTGCAAATAAAAGAAGACGGTGATTGTGCAGTTGCAATTTTCGAGACATCAGATATTACCGATAAAGGAGATGGCTCCTCTTTGATACAAACAGAAAACATTGGTGAACGATACAGATCATGTCAAGAAGAGAGATTCAGAAATTAGCCTACTGGCTGTATATGTTCTTGGTTTTTGGTAGGACCAGATCTAGATGTGACTGCCGGATTAAATCATTTAACAAGGGAGTTGATCTGCTATAAATAAAGACAAGACTTTCTTTGTTGAAGTGATAGGTGAAAGCAGATATTCAATACTAAGTCTCCATAAATTTGACATGGATTTATTTAGAGGGACTACAAAAAAATTGGATGACAATAGGTTTACTGTTGAAGGCCTTCTTAGCTTAAACGAGATAGGAAATTTAGTTGATAATGGCTACGAGGTTCACATCAAAGAAGAGTCATCAAAAAAATTTAGAGCTGCAGCTGAGTTGACAGGATTTCAAAACTGGGCTCAGTACACAAAGAGTAGATTAAAACGCAAAGATCGTGATTCAGAATTTGTTGTAGGTAATAAATATCTAACAGCAGAAGCAATTGAAGAGGAAATCCAAGATCTCTCAAACAATTTTCCTTCTTTGGTTGATTTAATAAGTCTGCCCGAAAAATCACTTCAAGGTAGAACGATTTCGGCCTTAAAGATTCATGGCCAATCTAACAGCAATTCCAACGACGGAGTAATATTCATAGCGGGAGTACATTCCAGGGAAATAGTAAATCCTGATTTGCTTATTACCTTGGCATTTAACCTATGTAATGCTTATACTACCAAGTCTGGGCTAAAAATTGAAAACGCCTTATATGAATACAGCGTTATTGAAAAAATATTAAATGGATTAGATATTTTTATTTTTCCTTTAGTAAATCCAGACGGTCGGATACATGTTCAAAATGAAGATGGGGAACCTAGATGGAGAAAAAATATGAATCCTAATTTAAACTCTACCGACCAGTGTTCCACAGAAGAGACTGAAGGGATCAGAAGCAATAAGGGAGTAGACCTGAACAGAAATTATGATCATCTTTGGGGAAGCGGAATTGGTTCTCGAGGTAAAACATGCTCAATTAATTATAGAGGTTCAAAACCTTTTTCTGAGCCTGAATCTAGGAACGTAAAACACATGGTAAATAGTTTCCGTAATATAAAATGGCTTATAGATGTCCATTCTATGG
>JARBAV010000358.1 GCA_029237515.1 Nitrososphaerales archaeon | reverse complement strand
TCATGATTTCTCAATATTTCTAGATTTATTTATAAATTTGAAATCTTTACTAGTATATCTAGCTGATTCGTAAATTATCCCCGTAGTTTTATAGCAGAATAGAGCCAAAGTCTGCCGACGTCGGCAATTTTGGCCTGCTAAATTAGCTCAATAGAACAACTGACTTTGACTTCATTTTCAGGACTTTTCTGGTAACATGGCCCATATCAGATTGGTTATTTCCGAGGCCTTTTACTCCCATAAGGATTACATCTACATTGAGTCTGTCTGCTGTTTCTATAATCTTGGTTGCGGGATCTCCTAACTTTACGACTCTCTCATAATCATGAAAACCTGGAACCAATACACTTCGCAACATTTTTCGGCCTTCTTGTAATATTTCATCTGACATTTGTTCGTCAAGAAAGTCATCGTTTTCGTCAGCCCATTCTATTACGTTTAGTAAAATCATTCTTGTTGCAACACCTTCACCAAAAAGGTATACGGCATAGTTCAGTGCGCGCAGAGATTCTGTTGAGCCGTCAATAGCCACAAGAATTTTACGCATTTTAGAATTTGCTTCTTTCTTATACGTGTCAAAATTATCAAAAAAAATGTTCCCATTTTCTTTTGCCTTAGTATCCAATACCCTTGATCTATCTCCTGGCGAATGCCAAGAGAAGGAAAGACTCATAATTCTAAATATTACCTCAACTATCGCTTTTCTTGCTTCAATTAAAGGTAGCGCAATAATTACAATAGCCGCACCTACTGCCCATGCGATTGCTATTCCTATCCAAATATGGTAAACGAATAACGAAAACACATATCCAGAAAAGTAAAGAGGAATCGGCCAAATTAATACAAGGATGAATGTCAGGACAAGAGCATATCTATAGCTAAACCTTGCTGCATTTTTAAGAAAAGTTTCGTCGGTATCCTTTTCGATTCTCGCACGAATTCTTGAGTCAACTACGAGTATTCGCTGTTTCATAATTTGATAATTGAAATTTTCAGGTTTGACAATACTTCCAACAACTGAGATTATCCCGCCTGTCAAAATAGAAGTAAGATTTCCGATTAGCAAAGGGATATTTTGCCCGGTGGACGACATTGTTACCTCTCCGTACAACACACTAGTTGATAGTATCCAGCCGCTAATACCGCAAACAAGTCCAACTATTGCTCCCAGAATTGCTGCGTATTTGTTTGCCTTTCGCCAAACTATGGCAAGTGTTATTGGAACAACTGCGGAACCGATTAGAATTCCCATTACCAAATAAAGATACTGCAGATTAGCACCGAGAAGAATAAGGATAGTTGCAAGTATACCCATCCCAAAGCCGAACCCCAATATTGAAAGACGCGAAATCTTCATTAATTCTCTCCCAGATGAGGCGGGCTTGATATAGGTGCGATACACGTCATGAGTAACAAGTGATGACACTGCGACTAGCTCTGCGGAACCTGCTGAAGTAACGGCAGTAAAAAGGACCGTTAAGAGTAAAATAGCTCCAATATCTCCCAACATTTGCAAAGCTGCACTGGGTGCTATCAATCCCATACCCACTTGTTGAGGGCTGAGAGTAACTCCGACAGCTACAGCCCCTAAACCAAGAGTGGTTGCCAGAGCGAACGGGATAGCAAACCATGCAAGTCCTCCGATTAAAAATCCCTTAACCGCCGATCTAGGTCGAGCAGCTATAGCTCTCTGCCAGTAAGCTTGATCGACGAAGACTGTCCCAAAATTTCCAACTATATTTATGACACCAAAAACTAGCGCCCCAGCGGACGCCATAGTAAGATAAGCACCCCCGGAATTTCCTTCAACGGGATTTGAAGTAGCCGACTTACCCAGTTTTTCGAACATACCTGATATCCCTCCTATATCGGGGCTGACAAAATAGATGGCTGTTATGAAAATCAAAATAATTACAAAAATGAAACCGGCATTGACGTAATCCGCAAAGAAAGTTGCCTTCAACCCGCCAAAGAATGTATAAATTATTATTCCAAGAGGAATTAGAAATGCTGCGACATAGATGTTTACCCCTGTAAGTGAATTTACCACAGCCGCTCCACCCAGGACTAGCATTGCAGTCACTATCGTATTGGTCATCAAACCAAATCCAAGAAAAATCTTATGTGCATGCTTACCAAATCGTACATTAATTATCTCCGGAAAAGTATGCGACATAGCAGCTTTCCTTTTTAACTCTATTGCAAGAATGGTAAATAGAACAACCTGAATGCTTGCGCCAGCAGCATACCAGAAAGGACCACTAATACCAAATTGATATGCGACCGTAGAAGATTGAAGTAACGTTGCAGCCCATGTCCACGCAGAAACAACAGAACAGGCGATAAGGCCCGTTTTTACGTTTCTACCTGCTGTATAGAACCATTCGAAAGTTTTCCTGGTGCCAAGCCATTTAGTTTCTGCCTTGACGAGTAAAGTTACAATCAATGCCATAATCAATCCCACTCCAACAAGGACAAAATAGCCTATACCCTCCGTCAGAATGGAACCCATACAGGAGTTTACCATTTTTGAAATATTTAAAATTGTCACAGGTTAATTGCCGATGATGGCAATAAACATGAAAAATCTATAACTAACTACTGATATTGATTACTATATGATAGATGAAGTTGACGAATTAATACTGTCAACCCTAAGTCATAATTCTAAACAGGATTCCAGAGAGATATGGGACTTCCTAAGAGGTTATGGGATCAACCTCACGGAAGAAGAAATAGAATCCAGAATTAGCAAGCTCGAAGAAGATGGAGTAATCACAGGTTATACAATCGCAGTCGATATGAAAAAAATTAAACGGCGTTTTTTAAGGGTTGTATTGGCAACATTTAAAACATCACAGCATCTTCCCAAAAGGTTAGAAGGGCTCAAAAAATATTTACAAGATGCGCCCTTTGTAATCTTTTCTGGTCGCACGAGAGGAGGATATGACTGGATTACCATCCATTCTTTCCTATCAGAGGAGATGGCTGATGAAGAAAGTGACATTTACAGAAATTTGTTCGGAGATATAATACAATCATACGAAGTGTACGATTTCATTCCGACTAGAAATCCTTCAGTAGATGCACTTATGCACACCTCTAAGGAATATAAACGATTTCTTGAGGAATGGTTGCCGCCTTTTCTTGGAAGATAAAAAAGAGTCAGCTGGTTTTGAGTTGAAGCTGACCAAAGGAATTATTCTTTTGGCCAATTTCTTTTTGTCTACTGTTTCTAAATCTTATGGAATCATCAATCATAGAATGAACCTGAAGTCTCATTGCCATCAACAGTTTAACGATGTCAGCCCGAGATTGAGGATCGATATTACTTTCCGCTTCCTCTATCAAATTATCTAAACGAATAAGCGTGAGTCGTAAGGTTAGTGATATTTTCTTGGATATCTTAATTGATTTTGACGTATTTAGAGAAGGTCTATAGTGTCCTGAGAAATCATCATCCGACTTTTCGCCAAATACTGTTTTGATCTCTCTTATTTCTCGAACCGTGAGTCCTTCGCTTATGATTCTATTTAATATTTCAGATTGTTTAGTAGAGTCCAAATTTGTCAGTTCTATTGCTTGACTTACATTCAGTTGATTGCACGATACTCCTCGTCTTACATGATCAGGTAACCTTAACAACTGTAACCTGTGTGAAACATATTCTTCGCTTTTTCCGATTTTTTTTGCCAATTCATTTATTGCGCCCCATCCGAAATCTATAACATATTTTTTGAATGCTTCTGCTTCCTCTATTGGATCCATTGACTTTCGTTGTATATTCTCCGTCAGCTGAATCTCGTATGCTTGTTTATCAGACATTTCCCTAATCTTGCACGACATGAATCTCCAGTGTAGCGACCTGCATGCTCGAAATCTTCTATGTCCTGCTACTATTTCAAATCCGTGGTTTAATGGCCGTATCAGGATTGGCTGAAGCAATCCGTGTTCTCGTATACTTGAAGCAAGTAGTTCGATTTCACCGTCATTCATATTTTGAAATTTATCTCTGACTGAAAACTGGGATGGACGTATCATCTTCATTTCTATTTGTTCGACGATACTTGTGTCCGCATATTCCATACCACAGTAAAGTAAGGCGGACTACTTATCATTTTTGAAAATCGCAGTCATTCAATTGCAATATCCGCAGCGGGCATCTTGTCCTGAATTTCATCCAAATTGCGGAATATCCCAAACCCTTTATGCAATCAAGCTTAAGTACTACAGTTTTATCTTTGTGAACTAAACAATTGATTCAATTACAATTTGAGTTTATTACAATTTGTGAAGGCTAACAAGGTCACTGAAGCTAATTTCC
>JARBAV010000357.1 GCA_029237515.1 Nitrososphaerales archaeon | reverse complement strand
AGGCATAGTAGCTGAAAATAAACATGTATGCCTATCTTCTCTCATATAAGATAAAATATACTCGATATCGTCCACAAAGCCCATGTCAAGCATTCTATCTGCTTCGTCAAGTACCGCAAACCTTACTTCCTTGAGACTAATTGATCTGCGTTTGACATGATCAATCAACCTGCCGGGTGTCGCTACCACTATCTGAACACCTTTCCTTAGCTGCTTATACTGGATACCAATGCTTTGGCCTCCATAAATGGATACAACTCTGATGCCTGTATACCTTGCAAACTTTTCAAATTCAGCAGTAACCTGTAGTGCTAGCTCCCTTGTTGGGGCGAGTATCACTGCCTGTAATGGACCTCTACGCCTTATTTTGGTTAATATTGGCAGTGCAAAAGCTGCCGTCTTTCCGGTACCTGTGTGCGCCTGTCCTATAACATCTATACCTCTTAAAATAAATGGTATTGCTTCCTGTTGAATAGGAAAAGGAGCTTCAAATCCATTTTCTTTGAGTGCTTTAATAATTTCAGTACTCAATCCTAACTCTTCAAATTTTATTGTCAATTTTTTATTTTTCACTTTTTCATATACAAAAGGAACGGAAAATACGTAAAGTAATTTTTATCTACTTGTCGATTGCCGTAATTCTTTTGCTTCAATTAATACGAAGAATCACTAAGATATAACCTTATCCTTATTATCCTCATCATTAAATGGAGTAGCGATTTTAGATTTTAGATGTCGCGGTGATAAATCTAGATTCTTTTTAAGAAAAGTTACCTAAATCTATTTCATCAGTCAGACCTTGTAAGTACCTCATATCCTACAAGGCTTAATCTTTTTACGATGTCAAGCAATAATTCGTACTCTCTTTTTTCATCTAAGTTCATTCCGGTACTTACCAAAAATCCTCTTCCGAACCTGATCGCAACAACAGGATAAACTTTAACACCCCATAATGATTTATTACAATGAACTAGAGGTCTAATATTACTTGATAATTGTCTTATAGGTCTGTAGACTTTAGCTCTAGTTTTTAGTTTGTCGCTGCCTAATATTTCATCAAATTCAATTTCGACTTCTATTGGACCTACTATCTCTTTCTCAGGATGATCCCATTCAGTTTCTGCATCAAAGTATCTTTTAAGGACCAAAGCTTCTGGAGGAATGGGTAAGCTCTCATTCCTAGATAATACAGGCATTACTTCATCATCATAATCGCCTTCCACGCGACTTGAAATTGGAATGAAATTAATCACCAGGTTGTGACTTCCAGTATTTACATTCCAGTTGTAAACAAAAGGCTGACCTCCTGAATTAACTAGAATTCCACCGTCTTGCATATAGGATAAGATTGTTTTCAATCCCACTCCCTCTGCACTGCCTAGTTCTGGATAAGCTTCACCAAAAGGATTTATTACAATTGAAAAGGTACCATTACTTAGGTTCGAGATAGATGTTAATGATGCCTGGAATAGATTAGATCCATCATTATTTCTGACTTCTTTTAAGTCTAGCATCCACTGAACAGATTTCCGATAATTTGAATGAGGATAATATGAACATGGTTTTTCATTTCTAGCTTGAACATATCCTGAAAGAATTCCTATTTTAATTGGAGGATCAAATATCTGATAATAATGAATTTCTCTAAGTTTGTTTATCAACCAACTTACTTTAATTAAATCTAATTCAGTATTTTTTTGATCTATATTGAATGCAGCTTCTGGAGAAATTGTTATGTTAGTTCCATATTCATAATAACCATATCTTACAAGATCTCGTTTAATCTTTGGAAATGTGCTTAAAATGTTATACGCTTTTAATCTTTCATCATTTGATAGTAGATCAGTGGATATCTTCGCCATATCCTCTTCAGATGCTTCATGCTTTGGGTCAAAATATCTATTCGATAAAATAGTCAACGATTTCCAAAAGAACTCTGAGGAATGAAAAAGCCATGCATAGCATGAAAAATAATTATACACTTTCAAATTATGTTCTGCGTTTCTAAATCCTGAAAAACATTCTCTAACAAGAAAAGTGTAATATTCCTGCTGATCTTTTCTTAGGTTCTTTAACAAGCTCTTCGGATTCATAATTTGAGAGACGCTTAATTATAGACAAGCAGTCAGCCCTATAATGATTACTTAGACGCAAGTCAGGTAGCCCTTAGCAGTTCTACGTTATTCATACAATCCAAATTGTCCTCGAAGCTGAAAAATAAAATTATTAAATATATTATTATTACAACATCATAAAATGTCAAAATTTCTGACTCCGAAAGATTTGCTCGATTCACAAGTGAAAGAATTCAATAGAGGAAACATTGACTTTTTAATGACGCTGTATGAAATGGATGCATGTTTTGCTTCTAAGCCAGGACAAGCTGTTAATGATCTGGATAGTATTCGCCGGACTCTACAAGATTTCATTCACATGGGAGCTAAATTAGAAGCCATAGTAAGAAGAGTAATTCAAGCGAGCGATCTTGCGCTTTTAATAACTGAGTGGTCGATCAATGGAAACGAACCTGATGGTAAACCGATTAATCTTGTTGGCAGAGGTACTGTGGTTCTACGTCGACAACCAAATGGGACATGGCTTATGGTTATAGAAAATCCTTGGGGAACAGAATAAATATTGTTCAGAGAAACGGTTTGGTCACCGTAAATAGTGTGCTGTTGCTAGGTATTTTTCCTATATCGATCTAATTTGGAGCAAGGCGTTTTCGGTCTTGTTTGGAAGTGCAGATTTGAGAAGTTATTTTATCACTTTTAACCCAGCGATAACATTAGGTTTTCTGATTACCAAACATATTACAAGACTACAACTTCTATATTATTTCACAGCTGAAATCTTGGCTGCACTACTAGGTAGTTTATTTGTGATGACTGTATTCGAAGAAGCTGATTTGGGTGCAAATTCACCCAACTATGTTTTTCCACTTCCTACGATATTTAGAATCGAAGTGTTAGCGTCTGCCTTATTGATGGCTGTAATTGTAGTGGTAATGTATGCCAATGGATTAAGAGGGTACAGTGGAATAGACAATGGAGGAATAGTCAGTCTTGACATATT
>JARBAV010000356.1 GCA_029237515.1 Nitrososphaerales archaeon | reverse complement strand
TTATGTTATGCCTATTATAAATTTAATTAGTGATAGAAAGTGGGAATAAGGGTAACAAGATCTAACGAGGCAAGCTTAGACCAAAATTCTTCTACTTGAATAAGGAGAATTGGTTAAAGAGATATCAAATACATTATATCAACGATTTCAGTCAAATTGGTAGCTCTAGTTAATTTAAACGCAAATCTAAGCACAAATTATAGAATAGTAGTATCCGGCTCTAGTATAATAGTGGTATGTAACTATAGCACTACGTAAATTTAATAGTTTCCTTCTTGATTTTTCTTGCAATTGTTGTACCTATTTTTGGAACTCTTGCTATATGTTGTTCGTCTGCTTCCATAAGATCTTTTATTGAGGTCACACCTGCATCAAATAGAGATCTCGCTCTAACTCTACCAATGCCTGATAACCTTAATAGCGACAGCAACTCCGGTTTGACTCCATATTTAATTCGTTTTCTAAGCATGTCGACTTCAACTAAAAGATCTGCTCTTTTGCATAGTTTGGCGATTTCATAAAAGCATGAAACTAGCCGTTCACCAGCCTCAACAATCCTATGTAAATCTCCTGGTTCTACCCCTAATTCTAAAGATATTTGTCTCACACTAGCTTCTTCGATCCATTTGTACAATACTAGAAGGCTTCTACTGCATGCGTTTTCATCAAGGGGGATCACTAAGCAATCTTCGTTCTTACTCAGAAGATCTAATATGGGTTCTAGATCTTTCTTCCTTAGTTGAAGCTTTGGAAAAAAATCCTCACATGATGTAATTACCTGAAGATACGCAAGTATATGATTATCTTGAGGATTACTGCCGTTTCTCATTATCAACCCAATGAAATTTCTAAATTGTACACCACTTAGCGGATCCATATATAACAAAGAAATAGTTTTGCCAAATGAAGTGGTTATATATCTATCATTTTTGGACTTGATTAGTTCTTGTTCTTCAAGATTGCATAGCATTTCGTCAACTTTACCCAATAACATCGGCTTATCATGAGAATACGCACATAGCGTATTTGCAAATAACCCGTGAATTTCTGACCTTCTGATCCCCGGAACTTCTACTACAGTGCTCAGAACGTGCGACCTCAAGGACTTTCCGTTCATCAAATTAGACTTTATCGGTTCTGGTGTTCCGTTAATATAATGATCATATAGATCTTGTCCTGAAATATTGTCGTTTGCTATGATTATGCCTTCCCCTTTTTCATCGTATTGGGGTCGTCCCGCCCGTCCACAAAACTGTTTGTACTCCATAATCCTAATAGGAGCATATCCACCTTGTTCTAGATCATACCTCATAACGCTTGAAAGTATAACTCTTCTTGCAGGAAGGTTCACACCTGATGCCAAAGTGGGTGTAGCCACAATAAGCTTGACGATTCCCTTCGTATATGCTGTCTCAACCACTTCCCGACATTGATGGGACAGACCAGCATGATGAAAGGCAACACCTTTGCTAACTAGCTTTACTAAAGTCTTCGTCAGGTCTGTATCGTCTCCCTTCTTCAAAAGCTTAGATGACACCTCAGCTGCCATCGTAGCTTCTTTTCGCGATAACATCTGATGAACTGTGCCCGCCGCCCAAGCTGCAAGGGAAGCACATCGCTTTCTAGTTTCCGCAAAAATCAAAGATTGACCACCTTTTGCAACGCAATCAATAGCAACGTCGACGGAAGCCGAGGCTTTGGTCGAAATCCTGACTGTAAACTGACTGCCATCATTCATATAGGCTTTACCGTCTTCAAATATTCCCTCTACCAATTTTGTAGGTCTCCAAGAACTCTTGACCAAATCACAATCGAGCCACTCTGCTAGTTCACTAGAATTGGCAACGGTAGCACTTAGTGCCAGGATTTGAGCTCTAGAATACCTGTTTCTGATTTTGGTAAGCAGCATCTCCAGAGTTGGGCCTCTCTCTGGATCCGACAGTAAATGAAATTCATCCGTTATAAAGAGCCCTACATTTTGCAGCCAATCAATTCGACGCCTAAGTAGCGAATCCATCTTTTCGTTAGTCGCTATAATTATATCTGCATCAGACAGTCCCCTTCCTGCTGAATCATAATCCCCGCTTGCTATCTTTACTTTTACCGGCCTGTCTACCAGAGGATGTTTTTCAAATAACTTGAAGTCATGGTATTTCTCTGATGCCAGTGCTCGTAAAGGGGTGAGATAAATCACCTTTAAGCCTCTTTGAAGGACTGAGATTGTGGCCATCATCGCTGTCAAAGTCTTGCCGCTTGCAGTCGGAGTCACAATAAGTAAATTCTTGCCTTCTGTGACACCTTTTGAGAGGGCAAATTCTTGTGGAGGATATAGCTCAGAATATCCCAGTAACCTTAATATTTTATGTAAATTTCTGCTTCCATCCGTGTATAAATGATGTTCAGGATCCCTAATTAATCTCATACCATCTGAATTAATCTCTAATGACACATCTCCTAATAAGAATAGTGCTATTGCAATATGAAAGCAAAATGATGGTAAGTATTTGCTATGTATCTACAACAATCCGCCTTAAATGATATATGGTGCTGAAATAAGAGTTTCCTAATACGAGCCAGAGAATAAAAGGATATGGAAATCGTTCAGCATACTTCGGTAAAATTATTATTATATTACGTTGCAATCTCAGAAGATTGAAGGAATGCCCTATATGTAACAAGGTAAAGTTTCACAGGATCAACTTTCTGTTCTCTAGCTTGATCTGTAACGAGTGTTATTTAATTACAAGTGAAATTAAGGATTGAAATTAAAATGCCCCAATCCTCTTCGAAATAATATTTACAAATGATTCTAGGTGAATTACCGATCATGAATGGAATATCAATGGAAGAGCTTTTCGGTAATCGCATTCAAAGAGGCGAAGTCAACTGACTGAAGTTTTCTGGTCAGTACTTGTGAGGGTTTAGACAAAGTTGATAAAGTAGCGCTTCCAAATGGTATGGTATATTGACAGAAAATTCTGTCAGACATATTGACGCAATTAGAGAAATGGAAGCTCTAAAACACGAATATCAAGTACGTTGTAGTCATTTTGAATTGCAGTACTCTAGAGGTGATAATTCTATAAGCTGCTCGATCTGTAGCAAAAAATGGCTCTTTCATGAAAGAAGAGGGTTTCAGAATACGCTTGAGGTCTATACTGCTGAAAGAGACCAAATTAAGCAATAGTCTGATGGTATTTTCAGGATCAATGAATGCAGGCTAACAGATCGTGAATGTCTATCCAGATTGTATACTTCATATCACAGCACAGCAAGTAGCAAATTACTGAATCCAGCAATAACCGTATTATCAGATAAGGTATGAAAATACTTTACTTCAGAATAGACCTCTGCAATATGGTATCGTACTACACTTTTGAAAGAACAATTTTGCAACCCTTCTGTAAATTTTGACAATTTTCATCATTGTTAATTTGTGTAGTGCCAAACTGTTCGTTGGAATGTCCGCATCGTTTAATGCTGAAATGATGAACTTAAGATAATAGCGGTATAATTATCACGACTACAAAACAAAATATATAATTGTTGATAAGAGAACCTCTAAAGACAATTATGATCTCAACAAGCCAGATTAATGGTATAGTTGGCGCTTATGATAAGAAGAACGTAAGTGTTGGAACAATTGGAAGTCATTCGGCCTTAGAGGTAATGGATGGCTGCAAAGACGAAGGGCTTAAGACAGTTTGCATATGTCAAAAAGGCCGAGAGACTCCTTATTTAAGATTTAGACGACTTGCAGACGAGATTCTCTTACTGGATAAATTTTCAGATATTCTTTACAAAGAAAATATCCAAAAACTGATCGACCTAAATACAATCTTTGTCACAAATAGAGCGTTCACTGCATACCTTGGCTATGAGGATATAGAGAAAAAATTTTTGGTACCTCTATTTGGTAATAGATCTCTTCTTCGTGCAGAAGAACGCCAAGAAGAATACAATCAATACAATTTACTTGAGGAAGCTAACATCAGACATCCAATCATTTTTGATGATCCCTCTGAAATAAAAGGTCTTGCAATAGTAAAAATTCCCGAAGCAACACGAAAACTAGAAAGAGCCTTCTTTATTGTTTCATCCTATGATGACTTCATCCGAAAGTCAGAAAAGAGGATAGAAAAGGGCGTTATTAATAGAGACGACCTTAAGAATGCGGTCGTAGAAGAGTATGTAATTGGCACATATTTCAATTTCAACTTCTTTTATTCGCCTCTTAAAAAAGAGATGGAATTTCTTGGAATAGAAAGAAGGCTACAGACAAATCTGCACGACTTTACCACATCCATCCCAGCAAAGGAACAGATGGAAATAGATATAAATTTACAAAATATTGAAGTTGGTCATATGCCTGCCAGCATTAGGGAATCTCTTCTGGAAAAGGTTTTTCTTATTGGCGATAACTTTGCGAATTTTATTAACTCAAAATATTCACCTGGTCTAATCGGTCCCATTTCGTTACAGAGTGTGGTGACTCGTGATCTAGAACTAGTTGTTTATGATGTGTCCTTAAGAGTTCCAGGAAATCCTATAATGGCGACTACAAGTCCATATACAAAGTATACACACGGGTTGGTTCTAGGCGTTGGCAGAAGAATAGCTATGGAAATTAGAGAAGCACTAAAGAACAATAAAATCAACGAAATAATAACTTAGCTTCAGAGTACGTGAGAATATGAATGAGTCTTACTGTTCTATTGTCTCTTCGAACAGGTTCCTTCTGACACGTATAGGGATGTCGTAGTATGCTGCTAACGCGATAGCATCTGAAGCACGATAGTTCCTCATGATAAAGTTTTCTTTTCGATTCTTAAAGTATAGATTTGCCCTAAGAACCGACCCGCTTTGATACACGCGTACTTCTAGAAGTAGCAGATCTTGGGTCACCGCTAGCTCTTCCACAAGGTTATAAATTGTAGGTATGGTATTCTTATCACCTTCTTGAAATCTCGAGATGTGTCTAGCTACTTCTCCAGAGAAGGCGCGCATAGGGAATTCCTTCCCATCAAATGTTTTAAGTATAACTATCCCCTCTAGGCCTAATTGATCTGCAAATCCAACATAGCTGATCTTGGCAACTATGTATTCATCTTCGCCCGTAGGCAAATTGGAAGACATTTTTACTTAAGGTATACAATTCTAGGAATTAAAGATTACACCAGTCCACAACTGCCTTTGTGGAAAGGGATAAACACTACTGGTATCACGAAGCGTTCAACGAGAGTATGCCTATCAGGCATGTATGAGGAAGATTGATCATATTCTACTCAGGTATCGTCACTAAGTTAATACGCTACGTCGTAAAGAACTAAGACGATTCCTTCTGTCAACCACAAATAGTTTTTATTCAGGTCGAATAACATGGTGCCCTGTGTTCAAACAGAACATCCATAATTCGCAAGTGAAAAAGGTGGACCCCTCATATTTTAGAGGGGAAGTGATCCTACACCAGGTGCTTGGTGATGAAAATTCGAAGGAACTAGAAATCTACCACGTATACTTTAAGAATGGAGCTACTACTACCGTGCATTATCACGAGACGGATCAGGTACTGATTGCGACGAAAGGACGTGGCATAGTCGGTATAATAAATAGTAACTCCATTGCAGATTTTGATATTGAAGATATTGAAACAGTTCCATTGAACAAGGAGGGAGATGTTGTCCAGATTCCTGCCTTTAAGATGCACTTTCATGGAGCGGCTTCAAAGGAAGATTTTTCTCACATAGCCATTCGTCAGATGTATTTCCTTGACAATTCAACAAACGAAATACGCCGTGCAGAAAACAAGTGGGAGAGTGATATAATTTTAGAAAAATATGGGACCCTTGATCCCTCCTCTCGCGATGAGATCGCAGATAAAATTGAAAGGGTATTACAAAATGTGATTACTAATAATGAGGAGACAAAGGCATCAATATAGCCCGATTAGCTGTTTGAGAGAGACTAATCGCAG
>JARBAV010000355.1 GCA_029237515.1 Nitrososphaerales archaeon | reverse complement strand
ATATTACAAAACCACCCCCAAAACACCACTGTGTGTTAAAAAATTATACTATTGATTGGCTTCAACAAATTATCATAGTTAAAAGTAATTGTCCTGATAAATAATTCTAATTAAGTTCCAAGCGACTCTTGAGATCCTTGAACCGATTCCTAATTGTAACCTCTGTTACGCCGGCAGCTTCTGCTATATCCATTTGAGTAATGGTTTCTCCTACGTTTTTTGACGACAAATACAACACTGAGCCGGCTAAACCCATTGGATCCTTTCCTGCAGAGATTCCGTGCTTCGTAACATTCTGCATGATACTCATTGCTTCGCGTTTTGTCCGTTCACTCAACCTCGTTTTATTGGCGACTTTTACTATGCATTTTATAGGGTCGACCATAGGGACCTTCAAATCTAATTCCAGTATGAGCAATCGAGTAGTTCTTGCCAATTCTTTCCTCTTGATATTTGTGAGATCGGCGATATCACTAAGGGTTCTTGAAATCCCCATCTCTCTACAAGCTATATATGCTGCCGCAGAAAGTACTGACGGTATGGTTCTACCCCGAACCAGTCCCCTTTCTTGGGCTTTTCGATAAATATAGGCAGTTTTCTCAATAGCTGCTTCAGACAAACCGAGCTTATCTCTGATTCTCTCCAAAATACTGAAAGCATGTCGCAGATTCCTATCAGCAGGCGAATATGCCTGGGTTCTGAAATCCCAAGCCCTCAGTCTATCCATTGTAGATCTGACTACAGCATCTAACCCTTTCCCACTCGCATCTTTATCAGATCGACCTATAACTGTAGCAAGTCCCATATCATGTCTCGCAAGTGAGGTTGGCATTCCAGTTCTGCTCCTATGGTTTGCTTCTTCCACACTAAAGGCCCTCCACTCTGCCCTATTCTCCTCGACGTTCTCTAAAATGACGGTACCACAATTACCACAAATGATTTCGCCAGATTCAGGATCCGCAATATTTTGATTGCTTCGGTTGCATACGGGACACTTGATTGAACTTTTCATTATTTTATATAAAAACAGCTATATAATCTGCATTCAAATATTTAAACCTAACCGAGTTTGTTCGAACCGTGTAAAAATTTTAAGCTTGGCCAGATCTTGCCTCATAATAATTTCAAATACTCATACAACGTACTATGGTTAGCATGTTGGGTGGCAGGGATGTTAGAAAGATAATAGTGGCTCATATGAATGAGAAGCATAAAAAGATAAAAAGAATTATTGATGACCCGACCAGAATAAGTGCGTCTGAAGCATCCCATTGTACAAGACTTTCATATTATGAGAGAGTTGACCCAATTAATTCAAAATCAGCTGAAATATTTCAAACCCTTTTGACGCATGGATTTAAACAGTTATTTGAAAATATAGAATCAGAGTATAAGACGGATAATCTCACCCTCGTAATTACAGCAGATATCATTCTGGAAAAGGAGCTAATAGTAAAGTTGCAAATAACAGATTCCTTGCCGGATTCTCCTAGACCACAAGATTTATTGTATCTCAATGCCTGCCTCTACGCTTTTGACAAACTAGAGGGAATTCTGATCTACATACGAGGGGATGGAAAATCATCAGAATTTTTAGTAACAAAAAGTGCGAAAATGTTTGAGGAATTGATAAGAAGAGCGAGAGTCCTGAGCACGCTACTTAAAGAAAAAAGAGTGCCTATCGTTGAGCCATCTGAATCTTGCATGACTTGCAAGTATTATGGGAGATGTTACATTATGGAAAGAAAAGAAACCAGCTTCTCAATTGACAGCCTGTTTGGGAAGTCTAAAGATGAATCTGCGTGATCAAGGAAAAGTTAAAGTGAAAGGTCGGTCCCCTCCACTTGCTTGAAGTGTAGACGTCTGACTAAAGGAGTATGTGCCGTTCACTTGATAAGACTCTATCTGGTTCATACTCAAACGATCCCAAATGCCTGAATTTTCGCTGTTCCGAGCGAGTAGATCAGTATCTTTTAGAGTTACATTCCCAGATGCGATCACAGGAAAGACGTTATTTTGAGACGCAAGAAAGCCTTCCAAACGCTCACCAATTTCACCTGATGCAATTTCGGTGTTGTTAACTAGAACTTTGTATTGAATGGACTCAAGAATAATAGTCCCCCTATTAGGATTATGAGCATCAAAAGTAATCTGTAAATTGGAATGTGAACTATCTACTGGTTCGACCGTTACATTCTTGATTGAAATGACTATGGGATTAACTGTCGGGCCAGTAGATTGAATTTCTGTGTTTGAAGGATTCTGGGCGGTTGGCGTAGGTGCTTGTCTGTCAACATTCTCATTATTAGAAGAAAACCCCCAATAGGTAATCCCAGCGACCACAGCTATTGCGACGGCTGAAGAGATGTAAATGAGCTTCCTCTTATTCATCTGATGACATCACTTCTATGTTCTTATATGAATTCTTTTTCAATGTTGAATTAGAGTAAAAGTGGTAAGAAAATTAGAGATCAAATACCTTGGCCCCACCTTCATTCTATCGGAAAAGGACGCTAAAGAATCTGATTAATGTGTAGTTGTGATAGACAAGATGATTCAAGATTATGAGCTAGCTAGGCGTAGCTTGGCAGAGTCAGGTTGCCAAATGGATGCCAATAACACTAAAATACTAAAGGATATAGAAGAAATCTAAATGCCTACGGCTTACATATTGGTAAACTGCACGTTAGGATCAGAAGAACGAATTATTGGTGAAATCTCTAATTTGCCTGATGTCAAAGAAGTAAGAGGAACATATGGTGTTCATGATGTATTTGTGAAAGTAAAATCAGATAATACTGAGGCAATGAACCACACTATAACTAACAAGATTAGAAAAATCCCAGGAATAACTTCCACCGTAACACTAGTAGTCATAGAGGAACAAGGTGGCAAGGAAAATCATTAGCTACTCATTTTGAGGTAGTTCTTTGCTTCGGTCCTCTTTCTTGATCTTCTTGATCATGTAGATGATCAAAGAAGTGCTTATTAGCATTATAATCCAACCACTTATCCCTACGATGAGATAAATTTCGTAAATCGGGATGACCAAAGAAATGCCTGCTAGAGCTGCACCTGCCCACCAAACGATAATTAATATTTGTAAGTTTGATTTCGCCATAGCTTAT
>JARBAV010000354.1 GCA_029237515.1 Nitrososphaerales archaeon | reverse complement strand
TCTCAATAGCACTTTCGGACATGATTTTAGGTTTATTCACCTTTTTATTGTAGAGTTGGCGTGTTAATTCGTTTAATTGAAATTGCAACAAAGAACATGTGATCTAGTCCTCAGTTGAATTCTGATTCAGCAGCTGTGTATTGTGCTAGGCGACTTTGTTTCAAGGAGCTTGCTGTGAAATTGTCAATGATAACAAAGGAAAGCATATTAGAGCGTTTCTTGAATGAAAGGATGTTACTACGAGCATCGAAATCATACCTCCGCATGCTGCTTTGTCGTTTAAGTATTGTCATGGGCCGAGTAATTCTCTAAAGAAGTACCTCGTCGTCACAGATCTTCACTTAGGCTTCGAGTATGACCTTGTGAAGAAGGGGATTCAAATTGATTCGAAATTCTTTACCCAACAAATAATATCAGAAATACAAGCGATTGTAAGAGGTTTCAATCCAGATGGAATAATATTGCTTGGAGACATCAAAGATTCAATTGTAAATACTAACTCTATTGAAAGGTATCATATACCTCGGTTCCTGAAGGATCTTACCAACAATTATCACGTTTATCTAATACCTGGAAATCATGATGTGAAGATCGAAAGTTTGTCGCCGGCCGAGGTATCAATAGCTAGTCCAACAGGGATTACGATTGGCGATACACTCTTCATACATGGTCATACAATGCCGTCTCGTAAAAAATCCGCAGTTAATAAAATAGTAATGGGACATCTGCATCCAGTTATAAAGAAGCCCGATAGCAACCTAAACGGTCAACGCGTTTGGATATTTCTAAGAGTTAAGAAAGGTTCTGTTTTCAAAAATGAAGAAGGGTACCTCGATTTAGTAACTATGCCTTCTATTAACCGATTTATCACTCCCCCTAGTGACTCTAAAAAAAAGAACACTACTATTTCTTTGTCCCCCGTTATTAGAAACGCAACGAAATCTGATGACTATGTTAAGCAGGCGCTAGTAGTGTGTTTGGACGGGTACGTATTGGGAGATGAAAGGTTGCTCCCATTTGTAACTTGATTAATTCGCAAATTGAAAGATGGGCAATTCATTTATCATTAATTGTTTTAATCGAATTCTAATAAGTCTAAGATTCATTGTAGGGTCTTAAGTAGTCAAAGGTAGTTGTGTGAGTCCTAATCCATTCAAGGGTATTAATGAATGTGGAGGCAGATTCGACCGTGGTCAAAACAGGTATTCCGAGCTCGACCGCCTTCCTTCGTATCTGATATTCATCACCTAGCATCCCAACGTATCGCTCAATAGTAGATGTGGATGGAATATTAATAATGAAATCGATTTGACGTTTAAAAAGCATCTCTGAAATATTAGGTTTTCTTAGAGGTTCGCTAATCTTGTATACTCTCTCAACTGGGCGAATATTGAAATTTTCTATAAAATCTGCGGTGTGTTCTGTAGCCATTATGGAGTATCCCATGTCGCCTATCTTTCGTATTAGAGGAAGGATTTTTTCCTTGTTAGTAGGTCCTCCGGCAGTTATCAAAACTCTGCCACTTAGTGGTAGGTTGAATCCGGCCGCAATGTAGGCTTTCGAAAGTGCGTCGTGAAAACTTGACCCAAAACAGGCTACTTCCCCTGTAGATTGCATTTCAACGCCAAGGACAATATCTGCGCCATCGAGCTGCATAAAAGAAAATTGAGGAACTTTTATGCCAAAACCAGACTTTCTTAACCAACTATCGCTACGATCATCAGGCAATTTTTTTCCTATCATGGCTTGAGCAGCCAGTGAAATTAAATTTAGACCAGTAAATTTTGATACGAATGGCATCGACCTAGAAGCGCGGATATTGGCTTCTATTACGAATACCTGGCCTTTCTTTACCAAAAATTGTATATTGAAAGGTCCAATTATTCTCATGGCCACGCCGATTCTTTTACTATATTCAGTGATTGTCTCTATAGTTTCCCTATCTAACCTCCAAGGAGGAATGCACATCATCGCGTCTCCTGAGTGTACGCCAGCGTTGTCAATGTGTTCGATAACCGAACCAATTACTACGGTCTGTCCGTCTCCTACCGCATCAACTTCCACTTCTGAAGCGTCTTCCAAAAACTTTGTCATAACAATTGGGTGATCAGGGCTTACATTTGTCGCCTCAGTCAAGTATTTCTTTAACTGCTCGGGGGTCCAAACAACTTTCATTGCAGCGCCACTAAGCACATAAGAAGGTCTAACGAGCAGTGGGTATTTCACAAACTCTGCAAATGTTTTTGCTTCATCTAAACTCGTAAATTTTTTCCAAGCTGGCTGTCTTATATCCAACGAGTCAAGCAGCTTTCCAAACTTGGATCGATCCTCGCCTTGGTCTACACTTGCGGCAGATGTTCCTACAATATTCATGTTTGCAGATGCTAATCTTGGAGTAAGTGTATTTGCAGTCTGGCCCCCCACGCAAGTTACTATTCCATCAGAATTTTCTCTTTCACAAATGTCCATTACCCTCTCGTATGTTAGTTCTTCGAAATACAAGCGGTCACAAATATCATAATCGGTGGAGACGGTTTCAGGGTTACAATTAATGATAATGACCTCGTTACAACCGTTGTCCTTTAGGCCCCATACCATATTTACGGTGCCCCAATCAAATTCTACACTACTGCCTATCCTGTATGGTCCAGCACCTAGGACTATCACCTTTGAAGGCTTGTTCTTTGCTCGTGGTTTGCTAGCCTGCATACTGGATATTAATTTTCTGTACCTTATTTTTGGAACAAAATGAACGTCATCAAATTGACCGCCGTAGGTGAGATAAAGATAGTTTGTCTTTGCTGGCCATTCAGCAGCCAAAGTATCTATTTGTTTGGTAACTGGCTGGATCATCAACTTCCTTCTCAGTGATCTAACATCAATCTCGTCGATGTTACAGCAGTTGGCAATTTGGATGTCTGAGAATCCCATTTTCTTCGCTTCCAGCAATATTTTCTTGTTTAGAGTCGAAGTTCTTAACTTCTTTTCAGTTCTGACTATTGATTGTATCTTGTTTATGAACCAAGGATCTATTGACGAGAGCGAGTTGATGCGGTCCACTGACAAGCCCACATTCAACGCTCTTACTACATCAAAGAGGATCTCATCTGTTGGATATATTAGAGCTTGTTCGATGGATTCAATCACATGATCCTCTACATTTATACTACTATCATCAATGCAATTAACATAGCCATTACTACTACTATTGATATTACCATCATCAGAACTATTTCCTATCGAGGAAGACAAGTACGGTAACTGTTTATCGTGTTGAGATTTTGCATCAGCACTACTTAGATCACTTGTGTTTTCCGGCGAATTTAAATCCAAAGCATTATTCGAACCAATCCCTGCTCGCTTTCCTGACGCCGGAAGCAGCATTTTCTGCTGACCTATATTAGTTACGCCATACCTTTCATCAGAAACATGTGTGGAAGAAAAATTATTATCATCTGAACCATTGCTGTCAATCCTAGAATTGGAAACGAGGCCATGCTTTCCATTGTCGCACATTCTGACTGCCTTTTGAATTACCTCTTCAAAGCTCCTGCCAATTGCCATTACCTCCCCAACTGATTTCATTGTGCTGCCAAGCCTCTTTTTCACCATTTCAAATTTCTTGAAATCCCATCTAGGCATTTTCAGCACAATATAATCCAACGAAGGCTCAAAACAAGCAGTAGTAGCTTTCGTGACAGTGTTAACTAATTCGGGGAGTGAGTACCCCAAGCTTATCTTTGCGGCCATGTATGCCAACGGGTATCCGGTAGCCTTACTGGCCAATGCAGAGGATCTAGATAATCGCGCATTTACTTCAATAACGCAATAATTCTCAGAACCAGGATCAAGTCCAAACTGAATATTGCACTCACCGATGATATCACATTTCTTAGTAGCTTTCAATGCAGCACTTCGAAGTACATGATATTCGTAGTTGTTTAGTGTCTGCGAAGGAGCTACGACTATGTTATCCCCTGTGTGAACCTTCATGGCTAGAACGTTTTCCATATTACATATTATTACACTGTTTCCGTGGTGATCTCGCATTACTTCGTATTCAATTTGCTTCCAGGATCCTACGTATTTTTCTATTAGAACTTGTCGAACTACGCTAAGTGCTAGTCCTCGTTGTACTATCTCCTGTAGTTCGTAAACATTATAGGCAACTCCGCCGCCCCGTCCGCCCAACGTATAAGCTACCCTTATGATTACTGGATATCCTATTCGCTCGGCAATTTTCTGGGACTCTTCAATAGAGTTCGCCGATGAGCTTTCAAGGACTGGAAGTCCACATTCTGCCATGTTATCCTTGAAAAGTTGTCTATCTTCGGTATTTTGAATACCGTGAATTTGAGTGCCTAAAACCTTTATCCCATATTTCTTGAGGATCCCACTATTTTCCAGCGCAACACCACAGTTTAACGCTGTCTGTCCACCGAAACTCAACATTATCGAATCTGGGCGTTCAAGCTCAAGTATGCTTGTTACATATTCAAGGTTAACGGGTAAGAGGTATACTCGATCCGCGAATCTGCTATCGGTTTGAATAGTTGCAATATTTGGGTTAATTAGTAGTGTGTTTATGTTATCTTCCCTTAACGCTTTGAGGCATTGAGAACCAGAGTAATCGAAATGGCGGTCTTCGCTTTACCGAATGACTTTCGCCTGCTTCTCCGATCTTAATTGCCCCGCTACCTAGGACTAAAACTTTCTTGATATTTTCATGTTTTCCCAAGTCTCAAGTCCTCCATAAGTTTCGTGGCATCCCAAAGAATGTTATTCTGCTGAACAGAGAATAAATCTTTAGGAATCGAAAGCTCTACATCCAAATTTTGAAGCATTTCTAAAATACTAAATCATGATTTGTTCCATATTACTGTATTCTTTTGTTCTATAGTTTACCCAAACTTTTGCAGAACTGGATCGTATTACTGAATCTCATTATCAACAATAACTATAACTCCTTCATATTTCAGGATTTAAAATCAATCAAATATCCATCTAATAGGCTGGTTCCATTACTATACTTTGGGTAAAGTTAGTTTGTTAAATATTTCGACTCCGAGCCTTGTCTCGATGGGTAGTGGTCAGATTATTGCAGTTCTTGATAATATCTCTAAATTTTTCAAACACAAATATACAATCATACGGCCCAGGAGAAGCCTCGGGGTGAAATTGTACGCCAATGACAGGTTTGGATTTATGTTGAATTCCTTCTATGGTGTTGTCATCGGGATTGTAAAACCAAGTAGTAAAATCTGTTTTTTGTAGGCTCAACGAATCTATTCCATAGCCGTGATTCTGACTTGTTATGTAAGTAGTGTTATCGTTCTTGTTAATGCACGGCTTATTTTGACCTCGATGACCAAATTTTAGTTTATATGTTATTGCCCCGGCCGCAAGTGCTAGAATTTGATTACCAAGACAAATACCTAGAGTAGGTATCGATTCTTCAATTAGTTTTTTTGCCGTAATGATAGTCGCTGCGCAAGTCTCTGGGTCGCCTGGTCCATTGCTTATTACGACTCCCGCTGGATCATACGCCTTG
>JARBAV010000353.1 GCA_029237515.1 Nitrososphaerales archaeon | reverse complement strand
TTTGACATAATACTCTTATCGCTACGCTTCGCATGCCGTATCTTTATTGATGTTACTTCATCATATCGTATATCAGGATTAACTTTTTGGATATCCTCAATAACATTGAATGCTAATGATGACATAGAATCGGCCGATACCTCCTTTACGCCTCAGTCAAAACTCATTCAGTCACTCAGTCTTAACATGACTAAATGACTACAGTCCTGTCAGTTACGAGTTATGGACTATGTTACTTTTAACATAAGAAAACCTTCCTCGGAATACTAACACCATATCGTTCCTTCCTCTGCTACGATAATTTTAAACTTGCCTTGCGCTCCGGATATCTTCAGATGTGAATCAATTGTGCGCTGAAGTTCAGCAGAAGTCATTGGTTTTACGGGTCCTCGAAACCACTGATTCTGACCTTCATCAAAATCGTTGAGTCCGCCGTAATGCACTATATAACATTCTTTAGCGTTCCATCTCCTGACAAGATCATACGCCTCTGTGACCGAGATCATTCCGGTTTCAGGGTGCTGGTTATATGTTTCAGTCCCAAGGATTAGTAGATCCGGATTCCAAAGTACATTTTCATCCTGTCCTGGAAGGGACAAAAAATCCCATCCTAATATTATCTTTGTATTCAGAGTATTCACGATGTAGATAACGGCGCCATCAGTCGCCCACTCCCCTCCGTGGTAGGCTCGAATAGCCATTATAGAACATGGCCCAACAGCGAAAGTTTCGTTGGGAGTTACAATTTGAAAGTCTATAGAATTCTCAATATCTTTCCTTGTCATAGAAGCATGAGATAACAAATAGTTCATTATGTGATCTTCACAAGGTCGGGTACAATAAACTCTAATCTTGTCGATTCCCGTCTGATCTCCTGCCGAGGTTTGTCGTCGAACAAGGCTGGCAAGGTCTTTTAAATGATCTTCGTGAGGATGGGAAATTAGTAAAGCATCAAAAAGATGAGCTGCTTTTTCCTGTAGTACTGGACTTTGACTTTCAGAGGAGCCTGAGGAGAGTAGAACTGGAGAACCTATAGTAGGCTTAGATTGCAATGGGAGACCTTGATTTTTCCCCACCCGATACTTTTCAATTCCAAGTTCCGCAAGTCCTTTTTCAACACTACTGATTACTCCTTCTCCAAGATCGAAGAGGATATGAAAGCCTGAATCTGGACTACCTTGTTTACTGTCACGTATTATTATCGAACATGACGTATTGGTTTCCTGGCCTGATTTCACTATCTCTGCATATCTTTCAGATGTCTCTTGATTGCCCAACCGGCTCTTATCAGGCAACACTCCGTTAAATCTGACGATTACCTCCTTTTGACTTGATCGATTATTAATATTCTTGTCATGTGATGAGATCATATTATACAAATACAACCAATGATTTATAACTATTATAGGTCGCCTGCAGCTAAGATTAGACACTCGGATCAAAGTATGCGGGTCGATTTCAAAAGTGCCTCTCGCCAACCGATATTGTGACTCACAATCAAATGTAGCTTAATTGCCATTACTGTTTAGTAGGATCGCTGATTAACTTCCGTGTACAAACTAAAGTAGACAAGTCTTCAGATATGGTTACTGCTTCAGGTGAGCTCGATGCTGGTCACTATGGCTCTATATTGCTAGCTCGTAAGCTAGTGTAGAGGAGCTGGAAAAACATATGACGGAATATATTATGAAAAACGTGTGACTCATAAGATAAAACGCGGTCATGGTGAATCTCGAGCTCTTGGTTTATGGGCAGGTGGAATCTATCATCATATCTAAAAGAGCCAAGTTTAAAATGTATGAGGAACGAAAAATGAGTTAACCGACCGAGAAGAACATTCACCTATTGCATTTAAAGCTTCAATAGGAACCTTATTGAATGACAGAATAATATGCGGCTGGTCATACTTCTTCCTAGAATCTCCACTCATGTCAAGATCATAGACATAATCTATGGCTCTAAATAGAATACCCTTACCAACTAATTCCTGAATTGTATCTTCAATTTCTTTTGTATTTGAGAACATTTTACTTCGTTTTTCTTGACTGGAATTTAGGATGCGTGATACAACTTCACAATAATAAGGTGTATACATATCCCACATCGTCAAGATGAATTGATGGCTTGTATGTAGGGTACAGAGAAAATGTAGGGTCAGTATACTTGGTAGTAACAGTAATTGGTCTAAAAAAAGGTATGACACTAAACAGAGGAATGGGAATTGGGGATTCAAGTATTCAATCCTGCTTCTGACGGCCTTTTTGTCAAAGTGGGATCGGGCGTTACTATATAGGTCTAGCCCTTTCATAATTTTCATATGATTGACTTAATTCGTAAGCAGCAGATACTAATCGATTTGAGATATTTATCAAAACATCTGGATCAAACTTTGATTTATCCCGTAGCATCTCCTGTGAATATGTCTTGAGTTCTTCCAATTTTTCTTCCAGTATTATAATACCTAAACCTAATCTTCTGAAATCGTCTTCTGAACTCATGTGCATTTCTAAATCTAGGAAGTATTAAAACTCGCCGTTAAGGGGTCATAATCTCCCTTTTGAAAACCTATTAGGCGGCCGATCGAAAGTAGTGAGATTAATTTGATTTTGACTTTTATTTTGAGCGAATACATTCTAGACTAGGCTTAAGCCTCCAATTGCTATGATTATGACTATGATTGACGCTATTAACGCAATCGACTGAGGACTTACTTTCTTACTTTTGCTTTTACTCTTACTTTGTAATTTATTATTGCTACTGCCTGTCTTTCTTATACGATCTAGAACTTGATGTCTGATCTCTCTCCAGGCAGTCATTTCTTCTTTCGTTTGATTACTGGTTTCTGTTGTAATCATT
>JARBAV010000037.1 GCA_029237515.1 Nitrososphaerales archaeon | reverse complement strand
TTAAGAAGGGGCTGGAGGAAACCTTGAATATCTGTGTTAAAGCCTTTGAATCTCCCATTGATACTCGCTACAGTATTAACCGCCCCAGCTTTACGTGAGAGAAAATCTACTTCATCGAGGTACTGCAATACCGCGATTTTGTGAGGAATAGTAACATTGAATCCGGATATCTTGACGGAGCGCAATGACTCGACAGATGATTCAAGTTCATGAGATGAAACTTTGTATGCGATATAGACGTCGTCCATTGAAAGTGATTTGAAAGCTGCGTTATGCATTGCGGGGGATAGTGAATGACTTACAGGATCACCAATTATGCAATATGTCCGCATCGCTTCAACCACCACCGTGTGAATCATTCGCGGTAATGATGCTGTGCAATTTTTTCATTTGTTCGATTGTTAATTGACTTGGAGCAATGGGCCGATCAAGTGAGGCGTAAGTGAATGGGCAATTAGACTGCAATGCGCAGAGTAGCCTTGAAACGACTCCGATTTCTCCCATACAGAAGGCTACAAGATTTACCGCTTTGTCGACTGTATCATAAAGGCTCAAAACTTTCAGTGCATCTTCTATGCAATTTGCCATAGTAACCAATTTATTATTTTTACTTAGCGAGCTCATCAGAACCAGCAATTCTGACAACCTTGCTGCCGATGGTGTTGATCTAAAGTCATGCCAGGACAAAAGCATCGGTACATTTAATGATTTGATAAAGGTTCCAATTTCAGGACATTCTTTCAGTGTTTCGTATTCCACATCGATCATCATTGGCAATTGGCTGGCTAACTCTTTCAAATATGTAAGTCGCTGGATTTCGGATCCATCAAATTTTCCGCCTTGGCTAGTCCTTCTAAGTGTGTAGATGCACTTTGCTTTGTACGGACGAACTACGGCTAAGGCTTCCGAAAAGCTGCTAGCGGCAATATAATCAAATCGAATCTCCAGGAAACTGGCACCCATATTTAAGGCTCGAACGGCGGACTTACTGAATTCCTTGGGTTCTGTTCCCGAAATGGATGCGCATATTTTCATCATAGGAACTATTAGCAATTAATGAACATATATTTATGAGCTGACTTTGGTAGCTAGGAATTATTGCTAGCTGAACTACAGTGGATTTGACACAGATAGGTTAATGAAATTTGATCGAGTCGGAGAAGTTGATCCCGACTACCTGGATATGCAATGAGATGGAATCTTCTGCCACTTAGCTATAAGTGCCTCTGGGCGGATGTGTAGTTCTTCCTCGTTTAGTCTCGTGAGTGCAAGTTTCACATAGTCCTCAATTATCTCAATTCCAATATAGTGACGTCCAAAATGAGATGCGACTTTCGTGGTTTGTCCACTGCCGTTAAACGGATCTAGAACTGTATCCCCCTTGTATGAATATAGCTTCATTAATCTGTATGGAATTTCTTCAGGAAAAGGGCATGGATGGCGTATGTAGCCTGGAGGAATTGGAGCTATATGCCAAATGGAATTAGCAATTTCCTTCGTCCACTCTTCGTGAGTAGCTGGCAAGGCTTCCTTCCTTCTTCTTCCTACGGATACGTCACCCTTTCTCAACACAAGGATAAACTCATGCATAATATTAGCCCTGAAATACTTTGGATATGGGTTAATCACAAATGACCCGTACCTGTTGGTGCCCCCAGTAACCTTATGCCAAATAATCTCCTCATGCAAATGCCAGTTACCAAAAGGGTGAACAAGTTTAGAAAGTAGCATATGTGGCAGAGGCAAGATGGTTCCATTTACCACTTCATTTCCTATTACTATACAACAGTATCCACCTTCTTTTGTTGCCCGGTAGATCCTTTCATTAAAGATTTCTTGCATCTCAAGTAGATACTGATCTGTTTCTACCTGGTGCTTGCCTCGGTAGTATCCACCTGTTCCAGAGGCGTGCATGCCATAATCGATTGCGTTTCTATAAGGTGGGGAAGTAACTGTCACTTGAACCGAACCTTTTGGGATGCATGACAAAATATTCTTACAATCCCCTGCAATAATATCATCCAATGGATTCTTCTGAACTAGCATATAGCAGTTTACTTTAACCGTGTGGTGATATTCCAAATGCTTTAAAAAAATGGACTCTCCAAGGTATTATTATTTACACAATCTATTTCTCTAATACGTACTCCGAAACTTCCATTCCGAAATGTCTTCCTGAGCTCGGCTGAACTACTCCCAGTACCGAATCGCCAACCTTCAAATCGGTTACTGGAATCAATGAACCATCCCCCCCTATCAACTGAATCGTTTCTGCATTTTGAAGAATTACAGTACCTTTCTGACCGTTCGATTCACCAACAATCATAGTGAGGGGTCTTGTTTCAATTTTTGAGCGACCAACAGTAACGACTCTGACTTTCCCCCCTTTGCCAATAATTAACACCTCAGATCCTGACTCTATCTCTGAGAGGTATTTTGTCTTCCTGCCGGGGACCAAGGTGTAACAGTAAACAGCGCCAGCATTGACCCTAAATGGTCGAGGTGATGTAAATGAAGAGCCCTGAGATTCGTTATGTATTAGAAAGAGGAAATTCGATCTGCTACCCACCAAGATCCCCTCTCCCATTCCTAGGATTGATGCCGTATCGATACAGACGCGTTCTCCTACTCCAACCTCTCTTACTTCTTCGATCTTCAATTTACTAATGTTCAAATCAGAAGGATCCATCAACTTAGTAGCACCTTCTATGTCATCCGGGTCTCTGGTTGTTAATATCACTCCATCCACTCCGAGCTCTAAAACAGAGAAGAGAGTCCTTATCTCGGTAGAACTTGATGCAGGAGCATAAATCTTCGTGTTTGTCCTCTGCAAAGTTGCTATCACGTTTTCGAGTGGTATGATTCTCCAATCCTGTGTGTCTACGATTATAAAGCTGGCGCCAGCTTCGGCAGCCTTGAGGATTTGATCTAAATCATTGTTGCTCTCTATCCTTTTGTAAAATCCTTTGACCTTCTCAGGGTCATTAAACTCTCGGAGTTGCTCAATCTCTCGAAATACTACATAATCGGCTTGGGGAGATTCATACATCGTCTTGGTAGTTGAACCGGGGACTTCCTCCGGATTCACATAGACAATATGCTGACCCGGAATGGATTTGAGAAATCGAGCAACCTCAATTTCGTTAGAATCCGGCCTGATGATTAATATCTTGTTCTTATTTGTATGCAGAAATCATCCTCGCCTCTTCAGGTGTTTTTCCAGATATGACAATATCTGTTAGTAATCTAATAATCATGAAGGGGTCCTTGTGTTGAAAAATGTTTCGACCAAACGTAATCCCTTTAGCTCCAGCTTCCATTGCGTCATAACACAGCTGCATGATTTCCGCATCACTAGTTGCTTTGGGACCGCCGGCAATTACTATTGGTACCGGACAGGATCTAACCACGGTTCTAAATGAGTCGATATCCCCTGTATATACAGTCTTTACCATATCGGCACCCCCTTCTGCACCTATCCTGGCAGCATGTGCGACGATCCCTGGATCATGTGGGTCTTTAACGTTTTCTCCTCTAGGATACATCATAGCAATCAATGGAACACTCCATTCATCACACTGGTCAGAGATGGTCCCTAATTTTTGTAGCATCTCTGGTTCTTCTTTGGAACCAATATTCAGATGGATGGATACTGCATCGGCGCCAAGCCTGATAACCTCTTCAACACTGCCTATGAGCATCTTTCTGTTCGGAGAAGGTCCTAATACCGTGCTAGCCGAGAGGTGAGCAATCAATCCTATTTTAGGAGGCCGTGGCATTGATTTAATGATCCCTTTGTTAATTAGGACGCAAGTCAATCCTGCGTCTTGATAATCATATATGACTCTGTGAACATCTTCCAAGCCAGATATTGGACCATTGGTAATTCCATGATCCATTGGAATACATACCATTTTCCCATCCCTTAAGATCCGGTTGAATCTAATGTCCCTACCAAAGACCATTGTACTAGTTCAGTTCCATGACCTATTTAAAAGTGATATGTTCTCAACGTGTAAGACAATGCTTTGTTACTAAGTGAGCATATTTTCACCAGATGCACTCTTCTTAAGGAGAAAATACGAGATTCATTGATAGAATACCAATACTAACAAGATTACCATTGTCTTACTAGAATGTGGACACGACTTTTTCAGCAAAATGCAACATCCTCACAGTTTCGGTATTCCAGATACTTCAAAAAATACGAGAATTAGAGATGAATAGTTATCCCGCGTGAATGGATTATTGGAATAATTCATATGTCCATTACTTTAATATAGAAAGTGAGAAAAATCAGTAGTTATCAGATGGATACAAGAAATATCGGCTTAAGAAATATTGAAGTTGCAGATACTAAAATCTGCTCCATTGATGGTGAGAATGGTAAACTCATTTATCGTGGTTATGACATTTTTGATCTTGTCAACCATTCTACATTTGAAGAAACATCTTATCTTCTGCTTTTCGGAGACTTACCAGATAGGGAGAATCTTAAAGAATTCTCTGAGCAGTTATCTAATGCGAGGGGTCTTCCACAATCAATCATCGACAATATGAAGAATAGATCTAAATTAGCCAGACCTATGGACGTGATTCAGTCGACTATTTCTGAGCTGCCTGATTACGACCCTGAAATGAATAGCGATAATAAGGAAGCGAACATCAAGAGGGCGATAAATCTTGTAGCTAAGATTGCGACGCTTGTGGCAGCATGGGACCGTATCAGGAAAGGAAATGAGCCAGTACAACCTCTTGGCGATGACGCGAATCATGCAACTAACTTTCTTTACATGTTAACAGACGAAATTCCGTCTAGAGAGGAATCTAGAATATTTGACATTTCCTTAATCCTGCATGCCGAACATAGCTTTAATGCCTCTACATTTGCAGCACGAGAAATTGCGTCCACAAGGGCACATATGTATGCCTGCATTGGAGGCGCGATTGGCGCGCTCTCAGGGGAGTTACACGGTGGGGCAAACATACAGGTAATGAAAATGCTGCTTGAAATAGAAAAGGTCGATAATGTCGATAAATGGGTGCAGACCAGACTCGATAACGGAGAGAGGGTAATGGGAATGGGTCATGCTGTGTATAAGACAACCGATCCTAGAGCGGATATTCTAGCCAGACTTTCGAAAATTATTTCGAAGAAGCGAAATACCCCTTGGTACGATATAACAGCTAAAGTAGAAGATATCACTAGAAAGTATATGAGAGAACACAAGAAACAGCCAATATATCCAAATGTGGATCTTTATAGTGCATCTTTGTATTATAGCATGGGAATACCGATCGAGCTCAATACACCCATCTTTGCCCTCTCTAGGATAGCGGGATGGACAACTCATGTTATTGAAGAAAAATTTGCTGAAGCTGCTCCCAGACCCGCATTGTATAGACCAAAAGCTTTGTATGTTGGTAAATATTGTGGACCCATGGGCTGTGAATACATTCCTATCAATAATCGATCAGAGAAAAACTAAAGTTTATTGGATTTGTGATTAGATTAAAAGTCAGCAACATATGAGGTCAGCCTTTCTTTCTAAAAGAGACACAGCACTGCTCGTCAAGAGGATCGAGGCTTCTTGGCCCTCGAATATTGTTCCTAAAATAAAAACTATTAAGGAATATCAAGTTGAAGGGGATGAATCACTCTACAAATCTGACGACTTTACCGCAGTCCAAGTAGGTAAGGACAAGGACATTGTTCCTTTTCTTGGAGACGTCTCGCTCTTGGATCGCTTCCCATCAGTTACAGTCGATATGGGTGCCGTTCGCTTTGTTTGCAATGGGGCAAAGGTGACAAGACCTGGAATAATGGCATTTGATAACTTTAAGAAGGGAAGCGTGGTCGTGATCAAGGATGAGGTCCATGGCAAACCTTTGGCTGTTGGTATAGCACTAATTGATAGCGACAAGGCGGTCGAAGAACAGAAAGGCTATGTTATCCAGACTTTGCATTATATAAGTGACAAGATTTGGGAAGCCCACAAATTGTTAAATGTATAGGGAAAGATCTGCAATTTTCATTCAGAATTATCAAGCAAGAATAGTAGGTGACAAGATCTAGACTTTGCTAATGCACAGTACTTTATCCAGATTGAATTCTATTTCATTTACAAAACCTTGGAACTTGTTTATGGCTACTATAGGAACAAGATTAGAGTAGCAAGGGCGGTGAACGGGATAGATGGTGAGTAACACCGGAACTGCCTTTCTGAATTCAAATGGACTTTCAAGTAGTCGCTGAGTTCTTTGAATCTGTTTCTGAGTATGTGACAATAATCCTGTTCGGCCATTATTGTTCCAATGTTTGCAATCGATGGACAAGGATAACTGAGATTTGGTTGCTACAATATCAATCTCGGCTCGAGGTTTGATGAATCGAACGTTGTTCATAGTGTGGAACCCACTGTTGAGGAGTATCTCTGAGGCGAACCTTTCGAAGTCTTTCCATGACAAAAGTTTGGAGATTTTCATGACGTCTGCGCCCAAGCTGACTGCTACTATCGATGCTCTCAATCTATCGGTCGCCGAGAAAGAAAGAAGAGCCATGCTATGACGTTTGCCGACTCCTCTCGCTAACAGGAATTTTAATATTTCATTCGCAACAGTCACACTCCTTATTCCTGCTAACTCCCTGAAGCCATCGAAAGTCATTTTCCCTTCACTTATAGCGCAAAGACAGTCTACAAGGAGGGTCGCATTTGGGCACATCTAGTTTTGGCTCACTGACTCGAGAGATTCCTGGCTGAGGTCGAGGCTGTATCAGCTGTACCTGGATTGTTCTTTGCTATCGTTTCAGTTTTTAATGGGCCCGACCTGGAAGATGAGCCAATAAAGCTCCTCTTGATCTTCCAGAGATAAGAAATGGACTTCTTTGCTGATACTCCCTTGCTCAGGACAAGGCGTACGTCCTCAGGAGTGTCGAGATCAATCATCAACCTTGAAGATAGCAATATTCTAGTGTTTGCCCCTGCCTCTATCGAAGCCTCAAGGTGTCCCTGAAAGCTGTCATTATCATATCTCGTATTTTTGATGATATTAAATGGGTTTCGGGCAAGCAAATTAGTTCCGTCGAATTTGTATGAAGGAGATACGATTACGCATGGTCCTTCATTTGGGATTACCTTGCATACATCTTCGATATCTTTTGGAAGAATAAGGGGTAAATCGCATGGGATCGTAATGCTGCCCCAATTCCCACCAAAACTCAGGTGCTTATCTGCATATTTGATTGCGCTGTTGACACCACTGTCTTCGGATTGTAATAAGCAATCTAATCCTAGATTCTTGGTTATCTCTTTCACAAAGGGATCGCTTGAAACAACAATAATTTTGGCCAATTCACGGCAGAGTATAAGGGTGTTCAATGTGTCTAGTAATAGAAAACGAGCTAATTCTCTGCGCTGCTCTCTGTTCAAAACCCCTGAAAGCCGGGACTTGGCTTGATCAAAATTCTTTACGGGAATTACGACACATATGTTCATACTAATATCTATAGTTCCTTATGTAATGCCCATGACGAACGAAGCTAGCCTACGCTCTTCATGTAATGAGTTCATTGTGATATCATTAAGATAAACTTTTAATCCCAACTTCATAAGTTTGCTTTCGTATGACCGGTCCTCTTTCGAAATAACAATTGAACCTATAATGCCGGAGTAATATTTGGCTATCCCCATTGGAGAAGTATCCAGTTTCAAAGCCTTCATATACTTGGTGGCTGGCCCGCTGAATGCTTGCTTGCCTTGTACAGGAGAAATTGCGATCACCTTCTTCTTGACTTTGGCCAGTTCATTTTTAACTTCTGGAATCGCAAGCATCGGTCCTATGCTGCTTATAGGATTAGCTGGTGCGATAATGATTCTTTCAGAGTTACGGATCAGCCTTATGGCTTTGTTAGTCATCCGTGAATTTTTCGCTCCTTTGTATACTATTCTTACTACCTTGGGGGTAGCTTCGTACCTAACCCAGAATTCCTGAATATTCATTTCGCCACGGCTCGTAACAATGCGAGTTTCGATACTATCATTAGATATCGGAATCAGGATAGCCTTCAGCTTGTAAATCGATCGAAAATATTCGGTTACTTGAGTCAACGTCATGCCCTGTCTGATTAGCTCTGTTCTGACTACATGAGTGGCTAAGTCTCGATCACCTATTCGAAACCAGTTCTCTAGTCCCAATTCACCAGTTTGCTCCAAGAAATTGAATGTGTCACCCCTTATTCCCCATCCCCGACTACTATCAAGTAGTCCTGACAAGCCATAGAATATGGTGTCAATATCAGGACAAATGTACAATCCATATTTCCACACATTATCGCCAACATTCAAGATAACTGCGATTGAATTCTCGATACTACTTAGCCCCCGTACTAATTTCATAGAACCTGTACCACCGGAAAGAATAGTAATCAATTAACTGGGATTTAAGAGAGTACTTGGGAATGTAAGATTTTCGTCGTAGATGTGGATGTAGATGTAGTTG
>JARBAV010000352.1 GCA_029237515.1 Nitrososphaerales archaeon | reverse complement strand
GGATGAGTAATGTAGTTCCGGTTAGTATAATGGCCGACTTCCACGCGGCAAAAGATATTTCCTCAGATTTAGTGGCCGTACTGCTCTCGTGTGCTGTTGATATGTCGCCGGTTAAGAAGGTATAATATATTAACCTTGTGTCACGGTTGCAGGCCGGCGAGATACTTATATAGGACCGCCTGATGCTGTGGTAGTAGAAGAATAAAAATAATGCAAATTTTGAGGACCCCACCTTGGTTGCGAATGCTCCAGATTGTACTGGGTTCGATTTCTGTTTTGTTAGCTGCGATTATCTTGTTTGTTCCAGGCTCCTCTATTTCAACGACTGTTCTTATTTTATCTATCACTTTACTAGTCATAGGTATTGAAAGAATTTGCTTCGGAGTGGTTAGAATAACAACATCTACGGCAACTACCTCAACTACGACAACTATGACAGCTGCAGCAGCCACTACAACAAAGCCATCAAAGTACAATTCTTCAAGAATTGCGAATATTGTGCTAGGACTTTTGATCATTGCACTATCAATTGTGCTTATGGAGTTTCCAGTATTTAGTGCAGCCTTATTGATAGTTTTAGCTGCAATAGCCCTTCTAGTTGTTGGAGTCGCTCGCATTATACATGCGTTTAGGGAAGAAGATATTCATCGGGCCACCAGGAAATACCTCAGTGTAGGTGTCGGAATTCTTTGTATTGTGGTAGCCATTCTAATAATTGCAAATCCAACCACTTTTGGTTTGATGCTTCTTGTCTTCATGCTTTCTATCACTCTCATAATAGTGGGGATCAGCATGATAGTGAGAGGGGTTAAGGGCGAGGGTCGCCTTGCGAAGAGAATCTTTTGAGATTTTCCAGAGCTTATTCTTTCTGTCAATGCAGCAATAATATCATCAATGTCCCACTGGAAGAATTAATCTGTCTCATCCACGTATAACTACATTGAATAATTAGCCTGTTGCATTCGATTCATAATACATTGGCATCAAGTTCTTTCATGTGGTGAAGTATCTCGAGACAAACCGTTGAGTAAACCAGTATACTGGGATACCCGGTGTGTAGCCATCTTGCATGGTAGTAGTTGTGGTAGAATGACCACTAGATAAATGCGTCATACGCATTTTGAGGTATGTAAGGAGGTTTTGAAGGGACACAAACTCATTTTGCAATCAATCACCGTCAGCATTGCTAATCCGTTTTATTCAAATTTTCCTAAAGGAGTCAACGTTGAGAAGATCCTGCTAACTTCTTTAGGAAGTTTACTGACCTGGACGTCATCCCTTTCTGAAATGGCTAGAGTGTTATTGTCCAGCTCCTTGGACGGCTTCCAGTACAAAAGTTGGTCATCTGCATCCCATTCTACAGACTCTTTAGTAGTTGAAGTTGACCAAACATAGAATCCCTTCTGATAGTGGGTATTTTTAGGCACAAATATTATGGTAGGCTCACCAATTGGATTACCTTCAAGCATCAGTGAAAAGTATTTGTTTTTGGTATCAAAGGAAAGAAATATTGGTTTGGCAGAACTAAACAAAGGATAAGGTCTGGTCGCAAGATCTAGGTGTCTTGGTTTTCTTTTAGGACCAAGTAGAGAAAAATTCTCGAGATTCCAATTGTCCTTCCCATCCTTGGTATTATAAAGGTCATAATTCCAGTAGGTGGAATTCAACAGCTGAGATTCAACTTGAATGTATTGCAAATTAATGTATGGTCTAATTTGTTCCGACTCTTGAGTTCCGCCGAACTCTGTTAGAAATGGGATTAGATCTCTTTCATACCCTGCTGATACAATCCTTTCAAATACGTCAGGCCAATCCTGCTTGTATTTTGATATATTGTCGGGGATCATGCCAAAGGATGACATTATAGCCCGAGTATCGTAATAATGGAACGAAAATACTCCTCTTTCCAGAAATTCAACGGGCCACTCGGATTTACCAGGAAGATAAGTATTTATCTCCTTGGGAGCATCCATGAGTCCCTTCTTTGTATATGTGCCTTGATCTAGAGGCGAACGTACCATTTCCATATCACCAATTCGCAGAAACCTTCTAAGATCGAATTTCTTGGCCTTATCCCAACCCGTTAATTTCTTGTTCATCTCTTCCGAAGAAAATGCAGTCCAATCAACTCGGGGCTCGACGAACACAAAAATCTTGTCATCATATTTCCTTATTTCATGGAAGGCGTTTAGATAATACTCCTTTAGAAACTTTGATTCAAATTCAAGTTTGTCAATCCCCGCAGGATGCGGCTCGTTAAACAGGTCGATACCTAAAATGGCAGGGTGACCTTCACCACCATTCACGTTCCTGAAGAATTTTATAGTCTGTCCTATGGTTTTTTCAAGGTGAGTTCTTATCGGATAATGAGAAAGGTTCATTTCTTCATTGGTTAAATCGTTATGATAAAACGAATATAGCGTGTTTTTGACGAGTTTATTCATTTGGTATGACATGGCCCACAGTTTATTATTTTTCACTGGCTTCTCTGGCCTCTTGACATCATTGTTCAACGCCAGAGCCCAATCCGGGAAACCGTCTCCGCCGCACACCTCATGAGCGATATCCTGATGGAAATCTAGCAAGACCAGGAGATTACGTGAGTACAGCTCGTCAATGATCTGCAGTATGTGTCCTAGATATTCTTCTCCCTCTGGCAGAATCCGATCTAGATCTGGATTTGGCGTAGGTTCAATGGCTTTCCAAGAGAGAACCAATCTAACTACATTAAACCCCGATTCTCGCAAGAGGTCAAGTTCTTTGGCGACAGACATAATTTCACTTGTAAGCTCTTGTGCAGATATCTTGTTAACATTAAGGGGGGAGATGGGTAGGTAAGGAGGAAGCTTGCTCCTTGATCCAAAGTTTACGCCTCTGAACATAACATATCTTCCGAAGGAATCCCGAAACCAGTTATCTTTCTTATAGAGGAGTCGAGAATCAAGCATATTTTTCTTATTCATGCAGGTACTGAAGTAGTAGATTGTAGGCGTTAGATATAAATTTCTATTAGAATGACCGTGTCAAAACAAATCCATTTAACCTAAAATATTACGTTAGAAGAGACAAGCCTAATCCACGGTCAAGCAATAGGTTTTTTATCTATCATCGGTGTATGAATGAAACGTAGGTAAATCAATAGATAGATCTGAAGCGTAGCATGATAATCCAACATACGAATAAAAAAAGTGCTTTGTATTGTAAAAGTGGAAGTAATAACCCTTATTGTAAACATCGAAATCGCATAATTATTGTCGTTATATTTAATACAGTTGTTATAATGCTTGTTTTTTTTCTAGCTCTTGTCAGAAACAAAGTTGTATATTCCTTCGTTTCGACTTTGAATATTTCATATACTCTGTCATTTGTATTCATGATTGAACTGGAAGGCAAATGACGAGACAAGTGGAAAAGGCGTTTTGTTGTGTGCTTTGTATATGAATCATAATAGTGAGGTCCCAGATTCTACCCAAACCAGCGAGTCTGCGAATGGTAACAGTGATCAAAGGCCTAGCAACGACACGAGTCAGTCAGATTCATGGAACAACAATAGGGTTATAGTACACGTTGATCTAAATTCGTTTTATCCTTCATGTGAAGAGCTACGTTCGCCGCTGTTGGTGGGTAAGCCGCATGCGGTAATTATGACACATGAAGAGCAAGGCCGAATCACAAAAGGAGTAGTAGCCTCTTGTTCGTACGAGGCAAAGAAACTGGGAGTCAAATCTGCTATGCCCCTAACTGCAGCATTAAAAGTCTGTCCAGACCTATTCCTAAATCGGGTAGATATTCCGTACTACGCAACAATCTCTGAGAAAGTGATGAACGTTTTGTACGATTGCTCGGATATTTTGGAGCAGACCAGCATCGATGAAGCGTTCCTAGACTGTTCTGGCAAGATACATGCTCTGGGAGTACATAAGGATAAAGCGCTAGATGTTGCTGACTCAGGCCTAGGACTCGGACCCTTGAAGAGAGAACATGATCCAGTACGCAATCTGAGCTATTCTTATCTGATCGAGGACTTTGCGAATTCGATCAAGAATAAGATAAAATTAGAATGCGGTCTTCTAACTTCTGTTGGGGTAGCCCCTACTAAATCTCTTGCTAAGATTGCTTCGGACTTCAGAAAACCAGACGGACTTACGATAGTTCCTCCAGCAGTTGTTCCTAATTTTCTTGAAAACCTTGAAGTAGAGAGAATTTCAGGTATCGGGAGTATAACAAAGAAATCATTAATGCAAATGGGTATCGAAACTATCGGCCAACTTGCAAGAACTGATGTCCAAACCCTTGTACATAGATTTGGAAATAAGTATGGAATACGCATGTGGAAAATTGCTAAAGGCCTAGACGCAGATCCAGTTCGACCCAGAGTTGAACATGTTTCCTTGAGTTCCGAATTCACTTTACCTAATTTTACTAATGATCAACAAAGGTTACTTGTTCATTTAAATGGATTAACAGATGAGCTGTTTGCGAGGTTACAAAGAAAAGGGTATCAATTTCGTACTGTAGGTATCAAACTGGTTCATGCAGATTTTGTAGTTGAAACAAGAGAGAGATCATATTTGCGTTTTCAGGATACCCGAGAAAGTATTACTAGCGCAATACCAGCCCTTCTACAAAAGTTCTATTCCACAGTCCCACAAAGACAAGAAGGGCAGGTCGATAGTGAGATCATGGAGAATGCGCCATCACGCAGAGGGACCGAGCTCATCATTAACGTTCCTATAAGGAAGATAGGCATAAAGCTATCAAATTTAATACTAAAAAGTGGATCAGGCCGGGAGGAAGGTCAATCAAGTATACTTGATTATCTTTAAATTATGCCAACTTGATCTAAATACCAAAACCAGTAAAACTTTTAGAACTCTTAAGTCATATACCTGTTACCTCGGGCTTCTTCAGCTCGATCAAAACTTTATCGCCTACCTTTAGCCCCAGATCTTCATATTCTCTCATACTCAGCTTGAATGTTGGTGCATCAGCTACTCCCATGCCACCGCCCAGAACGTTTGACATAGCTTTTGGTAGGTTTTTCATTAAATCTTCTGGAGAGGAAAAGGTCATTGCCTTAACGCCAAAAGGATTCATTGCCTGTTGTCTGTCCCCTGATGTCTGGTCCATGAAGCTAACGTTCACATACGGCGTCCCATCATGAGAGGCTTCTATTCGGGATACGATAAATTCTTTAATCATTTAACTATAATACAAGACGAGAAAATAACTTATAAGCCTTGACTATGGCAGAAAAAATATCTAGTTGTTATCTAGAAATCTACATTTCAGATCGATGACAATTTGAGATGAATTATGTTGGTTGATCATTATTTTTTGGAAGAGTACTATCGCTACTTAGAATGAATTTTGAAATGTATTTTCAATTCTTTAATTGCGATATTAATTGCAATCCTCAATTGTTACAATAAATTTCAATTGTGTCTCCCTTTTAGCAGGACATTGGCTATTTTCTTGTTATTTGATGGTAATTGATTTCTTTAGGGATCATTGGCTAAACCAGAATTTCACACTTATTTGAATAAATATCTGAACAAATATTTGGATGGCACTCGTAGAAACATTAACAATTTCAAATCTACTCCAAACTATGTCAGTGCTTAAACACAGCTGTTGCTAATCATGAGGGGGGATTTAGAAGACCCCAATCAGCGAGGTTAGTTAGTGAACAACACATCTGATG
>JARBAV010000351.1 GCA_029237515.1 Nitrososphaerales archaeon | reverse complement strand
CAGGCGTTAGATGGAATTTATTATAAACTGTTTCAAGGGGCCTTCCAGATCAAGTGTTTTGTGTCTCTTAATAATGAATGAATCTCCTATTTTCAGAATTGACCACGTTACTGCACTATACATATATTGCTTCCAAACGCTCTAAGAATTAAAGATGGATATATGCCTGAAGCCAAGGTGACTGTCGTGAAATTAGTAATTGAAGGTAATAGATTTGAAATCTTGGTTAAGCCTGATCTAGCTCTTGATTATAGAATGGGCAAGAGAAATGATCTGACCAATGTTTTGATATCTGATGAGATATATTCGGACGCAAATAAAGGATCTAGAGCTTCCACCGATAAGCTTTCTAGATATTTTAAGTCAAATGACATGGGCGAGGTCGCACGACAGATCCTGATGAGTGGTGAGCTTAATTTAACTACTGAACAGCGGCGAAAAATGGTAGAAGAGAAGAAAAAACAGATTATCGACTTTATCAGCAAGAGCTTTGTTGATCCTAGGACACATCTTCCGCACCCGCCCCTGAGAATACAAAGTGCTATGGAAGATGTCAGGATCAGTATTGATCCGTTCAAAAAAGCGGATGAACAAGCAAAATTCATTATTGAGGCTCTAAGAAAAGTACTTCCTTTAAAATCTGAAATATTGAAATTGACAGTGACTATCCCGGCAAAACACTCCGCTCAAGGATATAGTGCTTTAAAGAGTATAGGAAATTTCAAGAGTGATGAATGGCTTGCAGACGGTTCAGTTCGGGTCACATTAGAAGTCAACGCAGGCATGAAAGGAAGAATTGTCGAAAAAATTGGTTCGGCGACCAGAGGAACAGCCCAAATAAAAGAAGATCTCTAACTGAAATTCACTTAAAATATAAATCCCATCCTCTTTCCCAAATGCGAGAAAGAAATGACAAGTACTTGTACTAAAAACAATATGATAAGCTGGGGGAGCTATTGATAGTCAATGCAAGAAATTAAGAGAAAATACGTAGTCCCCGGAGACAGAATTATTGAAGGTAATTTTCGTCCTCTCTCAAATGTGACCAAATCCGGAAATTCTATTTTTGCGACTCGAATTGGTATTGCAGAAGCCACAAGAGATGGAATCAAGGTAATTCCTTTATCCGGAGTGTATATTCCTCGTGTGAATGATATAGTGATTGGAAAGATTATCGACCATTCTTCTTTGTCCTGGCAGGTCGACATAAGCTCGTGCTTTTCTGCACATTTGCCCGCTCAAGATGTTTTTGGAAGGGATTTTTCGCCAGCTCGGGATGACATGAATAAGCAACTTGCAATAGGCGATCTAGTCACAGCGAGAATTATGGCGTTTGACAGAACAAGAGATCCTATGCTCACTGTTCAGGATAAGGATCTTGGAAGAATTCCACGAGGCGAATTTCTGAAAATCTCGGCTACTCGTGTTCCACGATTAATTGGAAAACGTGGTTCAATGATACAAACAATCGAACAGGCAACTCAGACGCGAATATTAATAGGGCAAAATGGAATAGTAGTTGTTACAGGCAGAAATGCTGAAGGCACTCAACTCGCTATTAGAGCAATTAGGATGGTGGAGGAAGAGGCACATACATCAAATCTCACTCAGCGGATTAAGACGCTTTTGAACGTTCCTGAGCCTCAATCTACTGAAACTCTCCCAGAATCGGCTGAATCAGAGGGCCAAAAATTAAACAGTATCCCCGATACAGAAGAACAGGTGCAAGAAGAATTGGGAAAAGGTGACATAGAATAATGGTTCAAACAAGGAGCCTTATAGATGAACAAGGGCTTAGAACTGATGGACGAACCACGGATGAGCTGCGCAATGTCAAAATCCAAGTAGGCATAGTGAAAAATGCCGACGGATCCGCCTACATAGAGTTTGGGAAAAACAGAATTATTGCAGCTGTATATGGTCCCAGAGAAGTCCATCCGAAGCACATGGCGCAACCAGATAGGTGTGTTTTAAGATGTAGATATCATATGTCGCCATTTTCTACTGATACCCGTAAGAATCCTGCCCCTTCAAGAAGAGAAGTTGAAATTTCAAAGGTAATGCGAGAGGCATTGGAGCCAGCGGTGATGCTCGAGGATTATCCAAGGGCTGCAATCGATGTATTCGTCGAAGTTTTGCAAGCAGACGGAGGCTCGAGGTGTGCTGGTATTACCGCTGCGTCAGTTGCTCTGGCCGATGCTGGCATTAACATGCGAGATATTGTTTCTGCTTGTGCAGCCGGAAAGGTTGACGGGAAAATCGTTCTAGACATTAATGATGTTGAAGATAAGGAAGGAAGCGCGGATATGCCACTGGCATATTTGCCACATCTTGAACGGGTCACACTTCTGCAGCTTGACGGCATTTTGAACCAGGAAGAGTTTAATGAGTGTCTAGACAAAGCGCTACAGGGTTGCAAAATGATTTATGAGATTCAAAGAAAGGCACTTATTCAGAAATACTTTGGAGACGAACAGGAGTTGAAAGAAGAGTCATGAGTTCGTCAAGACGTTCAACAATAATAGTCGAGCATCTTCGAAGGCAACAGATGAGAGAGGCGATCTCGAATTCAAAGAGGCTCGACGGAAGAGATCTGGATGAAATGAGACCCCTAGAGATCGAGCTGGGTATAATTGGAAAAGCAGACGGCTCATCGAGGGTAAGGCTGGGGAATTCGGAGGTTGTTGCAGGGGTTAAAGTGGAAACAGGAGAACCATTCGAGGGATTGGAAAATAAGGGTGCACTAATATTGTCAGCAGAGGTCCTTCCGACAGCATCACCTTACATCGAACCAGGGCCTCCAGATGAGGAGACCATTGAATTAGCGAGAGTTGTTGACCGGGGAGTAAGAGAATCTGAAATGGTTGATCTTGACAAGCTAGCACTAATTCCAGGAAAGGTTGTTTATACTATATTCGTTGATTGCAGCATCATAAATTATGATGGTAATCTATTCGATGCATCATCATACGCCGTAGTCTCAGCACTGATGTCTAGCAAACTTCCGGTCTTTGAAGTGCAAGAAGGTGAAGCAGTTGTAAACACTGGAAAAAAAATGGATCCTCCACTTACAACCATTCCCGTATCTATAACCGCAGTCAAGATAGGCGATTCCGTAATACTCGACCCAACTGCTGAGGAAGAAGCCTGTATGGATGCCAGGATCACGATAACTACTAATTCTGAAGGCAAATTTGCAGCCCTTCAAAAAGGTTCCACCGGGTCATTTACGATTGAACAGATCAAAAGGGCGGCAGAAATAGCAAGAATTAAAGGAGAGGAAGTTCGAACCAAGATTAAAGAGCTTACTAATAATGGTCACTAGAAGAAGGCGTAAGTCAACATCTCTTAAGGGTTTAGGAGTCAAATTTGGAGCAACTGTTCGAAAGCGTTATGGCGCCGTGTATAGAATCCTTAAGAAGAGCAGAAAATGCCCGTCTTGCGGCTCTAAAAGATTTTCTCGGATTGCGCTTGGGATATGGCAATGTCCAAAATGTCATTTTAAAGTGGCCTCGGGAGCTTATGATATCAGCACGCAGGCACTGTAGATCAGAGATCAGATTCTCATTCCATCAAGGTCACCAAAGGACTAGACAAGTCGCAGAGGCTGCATTCTCTGCTTTACGCCCGGATACGAAATACTTTTCAAAAGATGATTCATCTCATTCGAAAATTTTTCTCGATGATCACATGATAACAATCCAAGTGGAAGCGGACGATATACCTTCTTTACGGGCATGTCTTAATTCGAATCTTAGACTATTTCGCATTTGCATTGACACCCTATCCGATATTTAGCGCTATGATTTTATGTTGGTGTTTGTTACCCTGTCATATAAATGAGCGAACAAGAACTTCCACCTTGGCTGAAAGAACAAGTATCGCGCTTTCAACAGCTCCAACAGAATTTGCAAGCCATATTGATGCAAAAGCAGCAGGTCGAATTGGAATCCGTCGAAATTGATAGAGCCCTCGAAGATCTCGGCAAGGCTGGTCCAGATGATACCGTTTACAAGAGTGCCGGGCCTTTACTAATTAGAACTAAAAAGGAGGATATTAGCAAAGAACTAGAAGAGAAGAAGGAGCTAGCGAAAACTCGCTTAATGGTGCTTTCAAAACAGGAAACAAGGGTAAAGGACAATCTGAAGGAAGTTGAAAACAAGATTAATCAAATGATAAGAGGTGCACAAGGGAATTTAGGTCCTACTGGAGGACCTGGGATCGTGGGAGGCACTAACTCGTCTGCTCAAAGCCCCCAATGATACGAACGGGATATCGTCGCAAATTCTCCGAAAAAAACTAATCAAACTAGCTCTAAAGCTTAACACCATTTCAGACTTTACTAAGAAGGGATCGCGTTACGGAGAATTCCTTTGGACTTTAGTTAGAAACATTAACGAGAGACATTTAATAACTAACCGTGGCAGTGGGAGTTAGGATCGTAATTGACGAAAGAGAGAAAGGAAGCCGAATTCCTGAACTGCTTAGCAATCTTGGAGCTTCAATAGAATTTTCTCTTCTAACTGTGGGAGATTATATCGTTTCTCCTCAGACTGCCATTGAAAGGAAAACTATTTCCGATTTAAT
>JARBAV010000036.1 GCA_029237515.1 Nitrososphaerales archaeon | reverse complement strand
GTACTAAATCCAATACTAGCTTGGCACATTTGTCATTTTGAAAGACTGATGGAAATACAACATCACAAATTGGACAAGGAAAACGTACTCAGGGATCTCTACAGAAACGAATTACCGGGAGTGATGTTAAACGCAGTCAGGGAATGGACAGGTAATAAAACAAGCATAAAGGCAGTAGAAGTTTCAATTCCCGTTGACAGTTGCAATTTAATCACTGTTTCTAATCCAAAGCGATGGATTACACGAGCGATCTATGAAAGGGTTACGCATTTAACCGATGAGGAGCTGATTGATTTCATAAAAATTGTTAAAGATCGAACGTATGCATTTTTTAGGATTCATGGCGATGAACTAAACCATGGTAATATATTTCTAGTAAGCATAGTGGCTAGTCATTGATGGTGTTGTCGCTTCTATTAATTACGGTATCTACTATTATTGTCCTCAAAATCATTTGAAGCACATCAATTATTAGTTTTTTTGGGTGTTGGGCTTATTATCATCATTGCAACACCGGCTGAAATCACAATTGTAGCAATTATAGTTTGAGAACTAATTGATTCGCCAAGTATTACCCAACCTAAGAATACTGCTATTACCGGTACAATGTATGCAAAAGTGTTTGCCAATGACGGGGTGGTAGATCCAAGGAGCCAGTAAAATATAGCATAGCCAATTGCAGTGCATACCAAGGTAAGGAACAAGAACGATCCCAGTATATTATTCGCTGTCGAGAAAAGTGTATTTAATGTTGAAATTTCACCGGTACCGGAAACTACCCACAAGGCTAGCAAAATTAACCCACCCAACGCCATGAACATGCCAGTGGGCAAGAGAATTGCTCGTTCTTCACCTGTGGCACGAACAGGGCTAGAAAATAATGAGCCTATCGCCCAGGAAATAGAGCTGACAATCAGTAAGACGACACCAATCCAGCTAGATTCCTCAGTTTCTAAAGTAGGAAGAACTAGAATGATTAATCCTATGAATCCAGCAGTAATGCCTGCTATGCTTAATCTAGTCGGTTTTTTCCCAAGGAATAGCAACATGAATATTGCTACCCAAATCGGTATGGTAGAATTGATTAGAGCTGCAGCTCCTGAAGATAAGTACTGAGCACCTAATGCGAGTATTCCCTGTCCCCCCACAATAAAGAATAGGGCTGATAATAACCAGCCTTTCCAGAGTTGTCTATTATTGATCTGATCTCTCTGGTAGTCTTTCTTATATGATCGACGATAAATAGTATGAAGGAAGATGTAATGGGTAGCTACTAACAATATACCTGCGATGAAGAAACGCATTCCAAATGATGCCAGTGGTTGAACTTCATCAACTATAATCTTGATCGCGATAAAGCTCGATCCCCACAAAAGTGATAACATCATTATAGCTAATAATACTACATGTAATTGCGAATGATGCATCAGAATGCTGTTGAATCCCTCATTATATTTGTATTATTGATCAACTAAGCGGCTGCAAATTGCTAACTTTGACTTTTTTTACTAGCTCTGTGAGGGCAGATAGTAAATTATTTTCGAGATCTAATGATGTAGAATAACTAGTAAATCAACTGTGCAACTTGGATCTAAAATGTACTATCAATTAGCCGCTTACAATTCATGAGAAAATCAAATTAGACCAATATAGAATCACATAAAATGTATGAATTACTACTGTTTTCCTTTCAAAATCTCACAATTGCTAGTATATGTAATGTAACGACCAGATCAACTCAGACAGGTTGGTAGCGGGAATCTACCAAATGTGAGTATATATATCTTAGTTTAGTAATCATCAAAATTTTTTTATAGTGCAGATAAGGAATATCATTATAAATTGAATCTGCAGTTATCCAAGGCTATTTTTGGGATAGGTATCGCTTTGTCTGTCGCATCTGTAGCATCGGTCTGTCACGTCACTAGCTAGCTACTTCACTACAGTAACCAGAATGGTAAATTAAGCAGATACAATTTTCTTAAAATCAAATCCCAGGTCATTGAGAATTACTTGAGCTGCATTCCTGCCAGGAGCCATCGAGACGCCAGGTCCCGGGTGACTTCCCGACCCGCACAAATAAACATTTGGGATGGATGGTATTTTGTAACTACCTAATTGTGCAATTGGCCGCATCCAGCCAGACTGATAAGGCAGGACAGATCCACATGAGAGTGTTCCCTTTATAGAATTGATAGGCTTCTTTTCATAATCTATGGGAGAGAATGCTACCTTCTTTAGTATTACATCCTTTAGATTAGGAACATAGTCGTGACTAATCATTTCGACTATTTGATCCGCGTAACGGTCTTTCACCCTTCCCCATTCAAGAGTCCCATTTTCACTATCATTGCTTTTCTTTAATTGATATGGTACACTGAGAATGAGGAATTTTATAAGTTGGCTATTAGTGCTATGCTTACCACTACTAGGACCACTAAGTGACCTCACTATCCTTGTCGGATCCATCATAGAGTCATTGCTCATTATAGGAAGAGGATTCGATGGAAGTATTCCGCTCCTGCATTCATAGAATATTTTTGAAAAATACTCTAAACCAGGTGGAGAGATGTGAACCTGTGCAGAATTTGAAACTATTTCTTGTCCAGTTTTATACTTCAATGGTCCATTCAGTGCCAGATATATGCCAAAAATAGAATCACCCCATTCAAGTCTCTTAATACCCACTGAGATATCTGAATCAACATGTTCCTCGCCTATTAGCTTAAAGATCAATGTGAATGGATCGGTACTCGACGCAATCAATCTCCTTGCCCCTATTATTTTTCCATTTGTAAGCTCAACAGCCACAGCTTTACTATTTTTTAATACTATCCTTTTAGCACAAGAGCTAGTCATTATCTTACCTCCCTTCGATTTTAGGTAGCCTGCAAGTGCCAACGGAAGGTTGACAAATCCTCCCTTTACTACATTATTACCTCCATCTTGGATTATTGCTGCGAACGAGTAACAGAGATCTCCTCCTCCAGCATCCTCTGGAGAAAGACCTACAAACGCTGCAAAGGTGCCAAACATTGCCTTGATCTCATCAGATTCGAAATGTTCATCGCACCATGATCGCATTGATTGATTCCGTCTTCGGAATTCATCTCCCGCAGCTAATACTATTTTACTCTTGGTCAATTTATCATTTGAAGATATTCCTTTATCGTGCTCTATTGGATCGGCAGGTGGAGAATTCAAAGCTGAAATAATCAAATCTCTATTCGACTGATATTCGTCGAACATCTTATTCCAAGATCTAGCATCTTTATCGGAGATTTTCTGAATACTTTTTAATGTCTTGTCTAAGGACTTGTAGAAAGAAACGCAACCATGAGCGTTCGGGAAAATATGAGATATTGAGATTTCAGGATAGATAAGCTCAAAGCCATATCTTTTGAGATCTAGCTCAAAAGGAACGGGGGATAAATTTGCTAGCTGGTACCCATACGCATGTACATCAGACCAAAAACCTGGCAGAGTTATCTCTTCTGTAAGTGTCATTCCACCAATTGAATGATAATCTTCTAGGACTAGTACCGTAAGACCGGATTTTGCAAGATAGCATGCACAAGTCAAACCATTATGTCCTGCCCCTATGACGATGGCATCGTATTCGATAGAAGGGGAGCTAGAATACGAGGACACAATTTTATTGATAAACTGCAAACTATGTAACTCTTACTCAACAATCCACTTTTCTGAAGGTCTTTTGCCATGTTCTTTCTAGCCATTCCATCTCGGTATTTAATTTTGATTAGTAAGTTGACCCAATTTCCAACCGTCTATTGGATCACATTGGAAATATCCTCTAATACAAGGGACTAAGATAGAGTATTAAGATTGTCATTCCAAAATACATAGGAATACTTAGGTCATCGGGTACCACCAATTAGCCTTGCTTATAATGTTTTATCTCTAAATAGTAAGGCTGCTTTATTTTCTAAAAACTTCTGATGATATTCATCTATAAAATTCATAAGAGACTCCTAATTTGACGGTATATTGAAATTCATCTAATCATTAATGGTTGATTGATCGGAACTTGATTTACTATACTTTAAAAAGGCGATAAATCACATTCAGACAAGGTAAATGGAAGTGTTCCATTTTTACGATTTCATAATTTTCATGCTTTTCGTACTACTTGTTGTATTATCTCTTAATGAGATAGTACTCGGACAACTTGAAAGAGATTTGGGCAATCACATGATTATAGAGCATAGCTATACGCTAGCTATATGCTATTCTTTTCAATTGGTGCACTATCAGTATGTGTTGGCGAGCGCATTCTGAAATTCATCATAAACATTGAAAGAAAATCATTGAGGGACACCCATTCGGATTTCCAACATCCTCCTCTCAGAGCGGCCGGGAAAGCAATCCGATATTGGAAAGGAATTATGCGAACGATCTTCAAGTTAAATACACGTTCTTGGAGCTGGATAGTTCTTGCTGGTTCTCTCATTTTTATCTGGCATGTACCTCAAATTTTTGATTACGCTTCGACTCATGTCTATGTCCATGTATTACAGCACCTCTCATTCATTATGGTCGGAGCGGCTACATATATGACAATAAGGCTTTTTGGAGAATCATTTAACTTGTTTCTAATATTCTCGCTAACCGGAATGATGGGCTTTAGTGGACTGATCCTTGTCATTTCAGACAATCAGATTTATCAAATGTACTCTTTAAGCAGCCATCATAATGCAGGTATCTATATGATCATAACCTTCGTTACACTATTACTAGTGATCATGCCCGTTTATCTAATTCGACGCACCATGTTACACATTAATACTACTATGTCAGGTGGCGAGGGATGATTATTGCCAAAGAAATAGTCAGAAAGTTATATGTACATGTGTCACAAAGTAGACGAAGGGTATGGCAAAGATTAGCGTAGGGAAAGTTTCTGAAATTCCTGAAGGAAAAATGACACATGTAGTAGCGGGCGAGAAAGATATTTTGGTAGCAAATGTTCAAGGAAAGTATTATGCTACAAGCAATACGTGCCCCCACCAAGGAGCAGAGCTTCATGAAGGTGAGCTTAATGGTAGCGAACTAACATGTCCATGGCATGGCTCAAAGTGGGATGTCACAACAGGTAATTTAGATTGGTTTCCTCAGAAACTAGAGCCGCTAGGATCATACAGGGTTACGGTCGAAAATGATTCTGTCTATGTAGACGTTTAGCATTACCATTTTGATTTTATTAATGAACAAGCAAATGATAACTATTGGAGACTTAAGATATCGGCATATATGATATGGTCATGATTATGTTAGTAGCACCGCATATTGACGAGAGGCGGTGGAGTGGTCGTGTCTATTAGACCAACAAAGTTTCAATTAAGATTGCTAGAGATAACATCACATCCGGGTACCGACATTATGTCCTTTAAACTGGGTCGTAAAGATGTTCAGCAGGAGAACCATTATTTGGATTACAAAGCGGGACAGTATGCCGCTATGGATCTAGAAACTAAGGAGGACGCAGAGGGACCTGTGCGATCCTTTACAATCGCTTCTTCTCCGACTGAAGAGGAATTTATCTTGATAAGTACAAGAATAAGAGATACACCGTTCAAAAAGAAGCTTTCTAGATTAGAAATTGGAACTCTAATAAAGATTACAGCTCCAGTAGGAAGCTTTGTACTGCCTGAAGGCGACAATTTTAAGCGTGTTGTATTTCTGTCCGGTGGTATAGGAGTTACCCCGTTTAGAAGCATGGTAAAATACGCCACAGACAATCGCAT
>JARBAV010000350.1 GCA_029237515.1 Nitrososphaerales archaeon | reverse complement strand
TGATTTTCTACAAATGGTACAGGAAATTCAGGAGTATTTAGAAGTCTGCCAGCTGTAAAAATTTCAGGTCCACTTAGAGTTCCATTAAGGACCTCCTCTTTTAGGTTTACTGTTTCATTAGTAGGTCCTCCGGGATTTCTAACCGTGGTAACTCCATAATTCATAAGCATTCCAAGCATATGCTCGGATGTAGCCTGATCATAGGAGTTCTTTCGCACTCCTGCTACATGAGCATGCATATCGAAAAGCCCAGGCATAATATATTTTCCAGTTAGGTTAAGGACTCTTTTGGGAAATTGAGATCCAATATCATCATCCTTTAATAGTGGTGATAAACTATCATGAAAATTAGTTTGATTAGTTATTGCAATGATTTTTTTGTTGTCACCAATAATTACTACAGAATCAGGTTTTGGTTGACCACCGTTTCCATCGATCAACGTGGCGCCATCCAGCACCAGTATTTCGTTACTGCTATCCATATTTAGTGAAGGCCTGTTATCGAGGAAACTAAGGTTCACAGCCCAGATAGCTGGATCAGTTGTTTTCTCTGTCAACGAATGAATACAAATAGAGAGTGTGATTAACAAAAACAGAATAATGAAATTTGTGTTCATAATTTGCTCTTCTTGACCATACCATCCGAATTATCAACTAATTTACAAACGATATGAGATAAGAGCAAAATAACTGACTATTGAATTCACATCCAAAAATCTCAATAATAGTAGCAATAGTTTTCGTCAATGAAGACCAGCACTAGTACCCATACTGGTGAATTGAGCCTTTAAGCCTTACCAAAATCCCAAGTAGAGAAGAACTTGGGAGTGATTTCAAATACAGTCTCAATTCCATTCCTTGTATTATCAATAAGCATTTTGGCTATTGGATGATCGAGGGTGCCTAGATATTTCATGTTTATTTTCTCTACTAACAACATGATTTTCTGTTCATCTTCCAAAACTTTCGCTTCACCTTTACCTTTGACACCTTTGTACGGAAAGTTCTCATCATCAATAGAAAAGTAAATTTTTGACTTCCTGCGAATATTCTGGGCTTTCTTAGAGGTTTTAGGAGTCATAATGAAAAGACTCTTCTTGTCTTTGTCGTATTCAAACCAGACAGGTTGAATATCAGGATCTCCCAATTCATCAATGGTAGCCAACTGTAGATTCAACTTGCTTTCTAGGAACTTATCCACTTCCTCTTCAGTCATTGAATAGGCGCTGCCCATAGCTCCTGTAATCTTCATCACTGGCCATAAGATAGACAGATTACGTTATAAAGATTAAGAATAGTCCAATATGTCAAGAAAAATGGCTTTACTGAAGTAACAATTGAGTGGGAGTAAAGAGAGGTAGTTTGTCGATGTTAATAATGATACTATTGAACTAATCATCATCATAAAAATTGTTATCACAGTGTTCATTAGCTCTGTTCTGCTACACAGAACAACCTATCACTAATCATCCCGTCAAGGTGGATGCTTTGTTACGACTTCTCAGCTGAGCACTCCAAGAAAAGTTCTTGTAAATCTTCTCTTGGCTATGTGAAAAGCTTTCATACCCCTGGGTGTAAGGCTATATGTTATGGTTTTGCCTACCTTCTCCTCCTCGCGCAAGAACCCAGCATATTTTAGACTCTTGAGAGCAGGATAAATTGTTCCTGGACTGGGCTTGTCGCCTCTTCGCTTAGCCAACTCATCTGCTATTTCCTGACCATGCATTGGTTTCTTAGATAGTAAAAAAAGAATCAAAAATCCTAACATACCTCTCATGTCACAACATTCTTCGTCCCCGTATCTGGGCATGCTTAGGTATATAGGATATCCGATATATATAAATACACCTTATTGTATATATCGTATAGCCAATATGACATATGGTAGCTGTGGTTGTAGTAGCAGTGGAAGAGACTTTGGAAAGGTAAGAAGCTTTTTGACTAGAGAAGAAAAGGTTTCAATGCTAAAAGAGTACAAAGACGACCTGGAAAGAGAAGTTCAGGGAGTAACGGAAAGAATCAAAGAATTAGAGAATAAGTAAGCTTTCTCCTTTCCTTCCAAATTTTTTTCAACGCGTATCTTTTAATCTTAGAAGCTATAGACTTTTCACGCTTAATTTCTAATCTTCTGTTACAGAGTTATAAGCTTCGGTCTTGAGGAGCCTTTTTATGACTAGTTGGTAATATTAGTTTGATTCGTATTGACCTCTTGTAATGCATGCAAGAAAAAGTCAGCAGAGATATTTCAGTTCAATGGGGAATTCTGCTGTGGATGTTGGCAGGAAAGAACGGAAACATCGATCTAGTTGTTTTCTTAATCTGAGTAATTTGATTCAATATTCAATATCATTTCTCGTAAGATATGTTTGCATTTTTCCTGATATCTGATCCTCCGCGACTTTGATATATTGAGGATCGATCTCCGTACCTATGTAGTCAATCCCAAGTCTAAGACAGGCCAATGCAGTACTTCCGATACCCATAAATGGATCGTAAACCAGCATATTCCTTTTAATACCATGCAATTTTATACAGCGCTCAGGCAGCTTAATAGGGAAGACGGCTGGATGGGGTCTTTCTTTCTGTATCGTTGGATAAGGTATAAACCACACATTTCCTCTGTCCCGTTTGTCTTGTGTTGCAGATTTCCACCTTCCTATGTTACTCTTATCTTGATACTTAACTCCTACGCTAAGCTTATCCAGTTTCACATTTCCAGTTTTACTAAAATGAAAGATGTATTCTTGTAGATCGCTGAGATACCGGTCACTAATTATAGGTTTAAAATGGCCTATTGAAGTGGTTTCATTTTCATAGAGCTCATTGTTCTTACCAATGTCATCTCGGTCAAAGGATATGGATTTAATCCAATGGATCGTATTCTGTAGTGTATAGCCAAAATCTAGAAATCGATTAGCAACGTGGAACGGAAGAGTTGGATCAATTGGTCTTCCTGCTATGTTTAGAAAAAATGAGCCGTCTTCTTTCAAAATGGACGTACTTGCCTGGGCAACCAATCCCAACCATGATAGGTAATCATTTCTCTCTTTGTTATCTCTGTAAACCCCATATTCTTTGTTTATATTATATGGAGGAGAGGTCACGATGGTGTCTACGAAGAGCTGCTCATTCCTCATTTTGGCTATGAAGGCAAGGCAGTCTTCACGATAAATTTGATTCTTCTTTATAGTCAGTCAATTCAACCAATATAGGTTCTTCATTATAATCTTTGTTCTATACCCGCTCCATTAGAATAGAGAAAAATATCTGTTAGCTAGTTTTGAAATATGATAAAAAACTTATTCGTATTTATATTCTGCTTACTGAGCATGATTTGTTTTCCGGAATGCCGAAAGGGAAAATAAACTACCAGAAAATAAAATGCAAACAGTTAAAATAGTATTGTAGTACTCTGTCATGCATATATTCCACTATCACCCGACTTAGTCCGTTATAGAAATCTTCAAATGTGAAACTGCCTACCATCGATGCTTTGCAGGGCTACTGTTATTTTTCTGATTATTGTTTTCCTTCATAAGCTTGTACCAGGAGATTTATGTCGAGCTTATGCATTTGAAGCATTACCTTCATGACTCTTTCTGATTTCTTAGTGTCCTTGTCCTTTAGCATCTTGATCAAAACTATTGGAACAATTTGCCACGATACCCCGTATTTGTCCTTGAGCCATCCGCACTGCTGCGCTTTTTCATCGCCACCTTCTGAAAGTTTCTCCCAATAATAGTCCACTTCTTCTTGAGTCTCGCAATGAACCTGGAATGAAATGGCTTCGTTGAATTTAAATATCGGGCCGCCGTTGAGAGCTACAAATTTTTGTCCTTCAATTTCAAAATCCACAGTCAACACTGATCCCTCTTCCCTTCCGTGAATCTCATATCCTTCTTTTCCATAGTGGATAACGTCGCCAATCTTTGAATTTTTGAAAATGGAAGCATAAAACTTTGCTGCCTCCTCAGCCTTATCATCGAACCACAAACATGGAGTTATTTTTTGCATATTAGGAATAATATATTAAATATGGTTTAT
>JARBAV010000349.1 GCA_029237515.1 Nitrososphaerales archaeon | reverse complement strand
TAGGATGGATTAGATTATTAAAAAAACCTGAGATATATGAAGTCAGATGAATAGCTACAAGTTATTTGGTAGAAAACCATTTCAACTAGGAACTTGCTTTTCATGTTGATGCACTTGCTTTTCATGAAAATTGACCCGTTATAAGGGGAAATAGCCCCTTTTTCAGGGACTTCGATTTGATTTACCGGTAATTGGAAAGTTCAATCTTCTATAGGAAGCCATTAGACAATACTTATATACGTTTGAGTTTTTTATTATCTTTGAACATGTCATCAAGAACAAACCTAGCTATCTTGGTCGTATTCACCGCATTCGCAGTCATTGGTGCAACGATGGCGTTGTCGACAACAGGATTCTTTGACACTACAGGAATCTCAAGCGCATACGCACAGGCACCTCCGAGTGGTGGAGATAACATGACCGGCGGAAACATGACCGGCGGCATGAGTAATATGACCGGTTAAGTGTCTAAAGACACTCTTTTCTTTTTTTTATAAGTTCAAGTTTCTGTACCGAAAAACAATCTGCATCATTATCGTTTGATCTTAATTTATTATTTCTGAGTATCGATCATTACAAATAAGTTTTATGTGTTAATGAACTGAGGCTACCTTGTAATAGCAGGGCCCGATTACTTATCTAATGCCATACTACTAGTAATACCATAGGTGGATAATTTATGATTTATTGGCATGAAAGGAGTGTAAGCGAATTATTAATTTGATCGACTCATTCATTGTTCTGAAATAAAGGAAGTACTACGTTTGTCCATGCTTCCCCAACATTATCTAGATTGTAACCTCCACCACCTAGTGCAATTATTCTACCGTCACAATATTTGTGTGCTAATTTGTGTAGAGAATTTGAAGCATATTTGTGAGACTCAGGTGAATACCGTAGGTGTGTTAACGGATCTGACTCTATGCAGTCGGCTCCACATTGTAAAATGATCAAATCTGGTTTTGCAATGTCGTCTATAAATCTCTCAACTTCATTGAATGATGCTACAAATTCTTTGTCTGTTGAACCGGGAGCAACTGGCACATTAAGCTTTGTTCCTTCCGCCTCTCCCCTTCCTCTTTCCTCCCTTGATCCTGTTCCCGGAAACAAATATTTCCCATCTTCATGTACGTCAGCAATAAAGGTGAGTGGATCCATTTCGAATTCATAAAATACTCCATCTCCATGATGTGCATCGATGTCAACATACGCGATTCTTTTTAGGCCGTATTTATGCCTGGCACGAAGTATCATAATCCCAATATCATTAAAGACGCAGAAACCAGATGCATTACCTCTATAGGCATGATGTAATCCACCAATGGGATTGAAGGCATGTCGCGATCCATTAGTTCCTTCAACCACAGTATCTAGCGCTTTCACACTTGCTCCAACGACTGTAGCAGCCGCCTCAAACAAGCCCTGATAAACGGGAGTATCACCTGCGTCCAAATATCCCGAACCAATCTGCGAGTACTGTTTAACTAGACTAACATATGATTTGTCATGAAATGACAATAAGGTTTCTTCATTTGCCGCAGTTGGTTCTATTATCTCGATTAAGGACCTATCTGGTACGCGTTCCTTAAATCTATTCCAAAATGCCTCCATTCTATTATTATTAAAAGGATGAGATCTTCCAAAACCATATTTTGCAAGCTCCTCTCCCAACAACACAGAACTCTTGCACATGGAAGCATTGTGAGGCAGAAGTGTTTAAGGTTTTATCGGTCTGAATCGTAAATTCTCGTACCCATGGATAAACAGTTCCGGTAACTTTGCTTCAATTCATGGGTTCGTAAATACAAAACTGAATACCAGATGAATAATGTGAGACTCCGCTGAGGTCCCTTATCTACTATTTTAGGGATGAACCTGATGAACGCTGATCTAATGACTAGCTCCTAACTATTCCTGTTTTTGCTGTTCTTTATAAGTATGATAATAAGTACGGGGAACGCGACACCTAACAAAAGCAGAACTTCCCGCGTTAGAACTAGAAAAAAACCTATCATTATTAGCCAGACTACACATATGGTCAATATGTAATCAACAGTCTCATTCCTTAGAATTATTTCCACAATTATCCCACACTGGCTCCTAAAGCAAGTTAAGAAATGTAAACTCAGAATACCTTTTTATATGCTCTGTTTGAAACCGCTTCAATTGTTCAACTGGTGTGGCACTGGATAGTCAACTTCCCATCGGGGACCGTAAACTACATACTACAATGCTTAATCCTAAATTATTTCGAGATCTTGCCAAAAACATCATAACCATAAATGGATTATGACTCTAAGTATAACAAATTCTAAATGACCAAGATTCGAGGCTATCCATTATCGAAGCCTTTAATTGGTCAGCCACTGGATTGCATACGATAAATTAGAATCAAAGATACTCAAATGTTTCTCATTTGATGTCAAGTAATTATGATGCATTCTTCAGAACTTTCAGATGACAATTGTTATATATATTATCATCAAACTATGCGCAATGAAACCAATAATTAAGCTTTTAGAACCTAGAACCACAATAATGCTGTTGATTATGATATTGTTGCCCGCAATCACGTATTCTTTGACACCCCTTTCGGCACAGAGTGACAGTAGTGGTGACAGTAGTGGTGACAGTAGTGCTGACGGTAGTACTACTTCTGCCAGTCAGGATTACCAAGAGTTTCAGTCTTGCCTTTCAGGTGCTGAGGTAGACGGTTATGCTT
>JARBAV010000035.1 GCA_029237515.1 Nitrososphaerales archaeon | reverse complement strand
TTTCATCAGCATTGGTGAAAACTCCTAGCCAATATTTGTTCTCTTATGTTTGCTGTATACACCAAAAGATACTCCACTGCTTAAGAATCTCATTAATTATAATTTCATAATAGAGTGTTAATTAGATTCTCTCTAGAAATAAAGGCAAAAACGATAGTTGAGGCTGATAAATAAAAGTCTGGATCATATATTGGATTATATTATTATTGGACTGGTGCTCCTTCATTCTCTATTACCTCACAATTACCCAGGGCATAATCCCCTTCCGTTGAATCGAAATCGTCTATGCTATCAATGCCAGGTCCACAATCAAAATAGTCAGCCCCTTCTCCTCCAGAAAGAACATCATCACCTGCACCACCATAAAGTGAATCAACACCAGATCCTCCTTCTATGAAATCACCACCATTATTGCCATATATTACATCACTTCCTGGTCCTCCGCTAAGGTGGTCACTGATATTAGAACCCTGGATTTCATCATTACCATAATCCCCATAGATAAACTCACTTTCGCCCCTTTGACTTCCATTTACTCCCATAGTCTCTGTTATACCCATTTGGCTTGTTTGATTATCGCTTCCGGTCAGATTGCTTATCAGCAGATCGTCATATGAGGTTCCACGTGTAATGGCCAAAATACTGCTGTCATCCACTAAAATAATAATTGATGCAGCTGTAAAGAGGCCAAAACAAAGGACTCCAACATTAAGGAGCCCTAATAACTTCATTTTTATTGAATTATTAGCGCGTCTGTACTTTATTGACATATGATATATATGATACTTTTTAATCAATAAATGAGATACTTCTATATTTTATAGTATATAATAATAAAACTAGTTATTAGTCCGTTATCTTAAGCCACAAGATAGTTAATACCATCTTCAATTTCAATTTGAAGACTCACATATGATCTTATTCGCTATAAAGATAATTCTAATTGTCTACATTCAATTTTGTAGTAGAAACGTTCTAAGGCTAATTCAAAGTGGGTTAAATTTTGTCTTAGATTTAATATGGCAGTCAAACAAGTCTACGGATGAGATGCAGCAAATAGCTTTTCCTGTCTACTATATACTACTCATTAGTCAAATTTAGTTAGAGATTATTTTATAATTGGTTTAGAAATATATTTGAATGTAAGGTATTTTGATCTCCTGCGGAGGAGAGGGCTTCTTCACTCTTCGGATTCTTCGTCACCGTTGCCACCAGAATCATCTTCGCCCCCACCGCCGTTACTTCCCTCATCACCGTCACCAGATTCTTCCCCGTCTCCCTCATTATCGCCGTTGTTGCCGTCTCCTGAATCATCAGGCGGAGGGGAAAGCAGGGCTGGATTCTGGTCGAGTTATGTTCGATCCAGTCTTAGATTCAATAATCTGATTTGAAAATAGGGTATTCTCAGATTCCGCCCCCTCTTCAATACCTAAAGCATCTTCAGGAGCTTCTATATCCACAATGGTATTATTATGTATACTATTTCCAGATGAATCTTCATCCACTTCTATTCCACTGCCACTATCTGAAACTGTGTTATTGTAAATCTCATTATTTGAAGATTCAGAAATTACTATTCCTCGATCTTCATTCCTAACATCATTATTTCGGGCAATGGAATCAGTCATGTTCCTGCTGAACATAATACCCATCTTTGTATTGTTATTTACTATGTTATCTTCAATTACTATATTATAACAATCCAGAGAACAAATAATGCCTATTGAACCATTATCGTGTACTGTATTGTTCTTAATTGACATATCATGTGTTCCAGTATGTGGATCTAATCCATAATGTATGTTATGATGAATGAGATTATTTTCAACCTTCATTCCACCGACTCCCTTTGAGTAGAAAGCAAAGTAAAGATCATGTATGTTGTTTCCACTTACCATGCTACCATCTCCGCCCTCATACCTAAGTCCAGTACGTCCACCTCCATAACCTGACTCATATCCAAGAGATACTAGCTCTGAATCTATGATATCAGTGGTCCCTGTAGCATCATCATTAACAACAATATAGGGTCTGGGGGTGCCAATGTGAACATCCTCACCATTTCTATGAGAGTCTGAACTTGAGGTATAATTATTTGTATTAGGATTCCATGAACTTATCTTTGCTGAATCTATCTTCAAACTACCGGATATTAAAATTGGATAAGCAGTTTCTCCGTCTGCGAGTATCTTAAGCCATGAGGTGTCGCTGGAATTGATATACAAAATAGATTCTTGAGCCACAGTAATCCCCGAATTTAATATCCAGCCTTTGTCAATATTTGTGTCCCTTTGCAGGACGTCTGGGTCACTGAGTGCACTGTAAATCCGTGTTAAATCAGTAGTCCTGCAAGTGATTGTTATCATTCTTTCTTCAGAGTCGAAGGTTACGCAGCCCGAATTAATAGTTGGTAGATTTGATGAAGTATCACTTGTCTCAGCAGAGATCGAGTCATCAGTTGAGGCACGAACTGGTGCACCAAATATAGATATGAATAATATAAAAACAGGCGCTATGAATATCGCACAGATTAGAGTCATTTCTGGTTTCAGTTGCTGTCGGAATCAAGTTGACATAAGATATTTATACGCATTACAGAAGAATTTCCAATTCTTATGGCATAACACGATAGTAAGCATAACTCTTACTAGAGACTCATGAATCTCGAAAAAAAGGTGTAACCGGCATTAAACAATTCAAAAGTATATAATGTGAAGCCGGTACATACAACAGTCGACAGTAACCGATAAATCTAATTTTGGCTGTTACTTCTAGATAAATAATCTTATCGCATACAAGAAGACAGTAGGATCATTGTTCGTAGCAGTAGTCTTGTAAGCATTTTAGCAGTAGGAGTATTCGTATTACTTCCTTCTGACGGGGACAAATTTAATGTAATTGCTCAGGTAGTAGATGTAGAAGAGCCGCCAATTAGTACCACAGGAGGAGCTCTACCTTTTTCCCTAATATGTTTCGGCATAACATATAGGTTTATCCAGTCAACTTTTTTATATTATATTTGTGCCCACCTTGTGCGTTTAGGCTTCATTTATCAAGGGGTCGCACTACCTTCTAATAAAAATTTTTTATAATTTGTTTACCATATTACATTGCCTGCGAATTTGTATAGATAAGGTAGGACGGCCATGATCCGGTCTCGATCACTTTGGCCGTCTACCTTTTCATTTTAATAAAATTTTTTAATTAGTTTTACGTTATAAATATTGAGTTCAGACAAATAGGGTAAGGCGGCACTCCCAATTCCTTAACTGCTGCCTTACCTTACGTTACTAATTCAAGTAGTAACAAACTCTTAAGCATGAAAGCGTTAAAATATCACTAGTGACTTGGAATCTTCAGTAGACATTTTGAAATATAACTTATTCCATAAGCAGATCTTAAGTCAAAATAATATAAGGCAAGCTGCATTGGGACAAGTAGATTACACCTAACATTACTACTCCGAGATTAATATTAATACCTTCTTTACGATCCCGAAACTTTATCCGGAAACGTCATTAGTTCAAATCGTTCAAAAAAATGTGTTTCCGAAATCAGATTATTTTGTTGGTCCTGAAAGGAAAGATAATATTCATCTTAACTCCTTTTGCTGATAATGAAAACAGAGATATTTGCGACGACCATTATTATGGTAGGTATTCTTCTAACTGGATTCCAAGTAGTATATGCTCAGGTACTTGATCGAGATGTAGAAGCACCAACACCTGGGCTGAACGGTACAGCGCCACCAAATGTGTCTATTGATATTTCACCATTGGAGTCACTTCCTATTAACGGCACCGTTACTATGAGCCTTGAAGATGTAGTCGATACTAATATGAATGAGATACCACCACCGGGAGTCACGGTCATAATCAGCGACGAAGCCGTGACAGTTACTAACCATGATGTAACAATAGAAGAACCAGATACAGAAACACAAACAGAAGAACCAGAAACGGAATAACCAGTTCGATTATATTACTTTGGTAGGAACCTGTCTATTCGACTAGCAATTAGATTTTCAATAATATCTTAGCAAGCTCTCTTATAATCGGGTTGGGATTCTTAATATCTTGAAGAACATACAATATCAGAATCATATTTACTGAGGTGTGAAATTAGTATATGTTTATTAACAAATAATTGGTATAAAAGTCCCATGTCAGCCAGCAATTATTATAATACGTACCCTTTCAAATGTTATTATTGTGATAGTAAAGACTTTGGATCGGTTGATGGATATGAGCGTCACGTTGTAACTAGGCATCCAAACTTACCTGGTTATCCAGGGCCTGCAGATATCAAGTTTTACGGCTTAGAAAGACAAGACATGTCATGGGAAAAAGAAATAAAAGCGGATTTTGAATGGAAATAGCTTACTCTTTCAGGGGGCTTTGTTATTCATTAGTCATACCATGCATCACTGATGGACTTTAAAATATAGAAGTATAATAAAAATAAATAAAAACTATTATAGTTATAATAAGAGATAGTAAGCCGATATGGTTAAAGCTCTAAAGAAATGATCAACCGCATCAAAGAGGTATCGCAAAAGTCAATGCTAAGGGATACTATGCTATTACTAAAAAATTGTTATTAACCAGTTTTATCTTCAATAATATCCTGTATTATTTTGATCAAGGATCTAAGCCTTACACTATTTGCTTTATTCTTACACAAAATGCCTTTTCATCATGATATAATTCTGATATCGCTTTAAACTCCGCCCCCTTCTTGAGAAGATGTCTTGGTCCCTCATAGTCATAATGATTTAATCTGGCATGCCATTTTCCATCTATCATAACCAATGTAATTCCAGATAGAATATTTTCAATGTATATATCATGTACTTCTCCAGGTAAATGTTTCAGACTATCAGAAAGCGCTATAGTTACATCATCTAACCATTTAATTCTTTTAAGTTTCTCAAGTTTC
>JARBAV010000348.1 GCA_029237515.1 Nitrososphaerales archaeon | reverse complement strand
GTTCAGTCTGATACTAGTTCATCGTTTGGGCTTTGGCAGTTGTTCATTTTTTATGAAAAGGTTACTCTCGTCCAAATTCGCTCATCCGGCAGAGTATCGACGCTTGGCCTTAGAGCAACTATCAGGACATTATTGCTGGGGTTGTTATTGTAAACCAGAGGCATGTCATGGCGATATCCTGATAGAATGGATAAAGGAACAACTACGGGTTCAACTTTCTTCTTTTTGAGACTGGTTGAAATCGATATTGTCCCTTGGTAACTTATTGTCAATCTAATCAACGATAGGGTGGTGATATCTTTTCTGAGATTAGCTTAACTAGTTCATTTCTATTCGGACTTGAATTAATCAAGACGATCTCTGTAAATCCCAATTCTATATACTTCTTGAGCTTTTCTATCCCTTCCTCTGCACTTGATATTACAAGGAACTTCTTCTCTAGTGTATCATCACCTATGATCTGACCATTCTCTTGAATTTTTCTAGGATCATGAACATCTACATCAAAGAAAGCCTTAATCATAGCACCCCGCCAGAATCTAATCGATTCCAATGCTTTTTGTTTGTCCTCGTGATACGATGCTGGTAAAAACAATATCTTTTCTAACGAACTATAATCCTTACCAGAGATCATGGCGCCTTCCTTTAATGAGGGAAATAACCTATCTCTTATCACTTCTACATCCAATTCATTAGTAACAAACCCATCTGCCTCTTCGCCAGCCAACCGAGCACTTTGTTTACCAAGGCCAGCAATGTAAAGAGGGATACGATTTGAAGGTTTGGTATACAATTTAGAATCTTTGACCCAATAATAGTTCCCCTTAAAATCAACCCAATCTCCAGTCCATAATTTTCTAATTAGGTATACAGCTTCTTTTAACCTCTCAAATTTTTCAGCATTGGAGGGCCAAGAGTGGCCTGAAGTAACTTCATTAAGGGCTTCCCCTCTTCCGATTCCAAGAAATACTCTGTTTGGGAACATATATTCAAGTGTAGCAAATACTTGAGCAACGATAGCTGGATGATATCGAAGTATAGGGGCCGTCACGCCAGTGCCTATAACTATATTTTTGGTTCTAGCTAATGCAGCCCCAAGCCACGGCCATGCGGCCCCTCCCGAGGCCCCGCTGTCCCACCATGGCATATAATGATCGCTAGTCCAGCACCGTTGGATCCCTTTTTCGTCCATGGTTATAACATCACTAAGAAGCTCTTTTGGATTAACTTGTTCGTGAGCAGCCTGAATGCTAATCCTTGTCATCTCTTATTAATTTCAATCACTCATTGTAAAATATAGCGTTTAATAGTTACAGGCGAATACCATTTTATGCCCTCCTGCTAGAATAGCCTTCTTAATGTCAAGTGATTGGAGTCGAAAGCATTTTTATACTATTATATCTTTGACCTAAAAATTGGATTCCCGTTCACGTCAACAGACGAAGTGACTATTCCATATATCGGTTGACTATTGAAATGATTTTCAGTATCTACAGGATCTAGAAATATTGTAATCGTATTGAGGTCTGAAATGCTTACGCTGGTTTGAACATCAAACCATTTGTCCATGCCATCTTCTCCAATATCAGTTGTGCCTTCAAAGGTTGTACCATCATTTTCAAGCAATACCGGCACGTCAGGATCAGATTGAAAATTACCTATTTCATGATAGTGCCAATCTGATCCATCGGGATGCACCATCGTGAAATTTACGTCAAAGGTTCTTATTTTCTCGTCTACGACATTAAGGCTCCAATTTCCAGCTTCGATATAATCAACGGGAGAAGAAAATAGATTGTCGTTCGACGTGGATGAGGAAGAGTTAGCTAGTTCTTTATCAACTGTTAAAGAACTAATTAACCCAGTAACCGAGAAAGTCTCAAAGATCCTTGTGTTATTTTCTACCTCTATTAATGGATTGGAACTAGAAGTTTGAGCAAACAGATAGCTGACACTTTGATTTAATAAAAGTACAACGCAACCACTGTATACTAAAACCTTCATTGTATTTGTCATTTCGCATTTCAAGTGGTTTGAGATCTACATAATTTCAGTAGCTCAAAGATATATGCCTTGCTTGAGACTGGGAGGAAGAATCGCATGAATCTTTAATATTATGAGTTATCATGAATGCGCGCTTTTGCATGATTCATATTTCACTCACCCATCAGTATATTGTGCGCTTTGGCCATTGGGATTTACCTAATTTGATCTTATAAGATATCATGTAATACGACTTTCAGCAGAAATTATTTCTTTACCCAAAACCCTGTATAAAGAGATGATACACATCTGTTGGAATATTATTTAATATAATCTCAAATTTGTTCAATCTTCAATTACAGAACCTAACCTGATTAGATGCCGACATATGTGAATTGATGTTTTTGGAAATGTCGTCATCATCATCAAAGCATATGATGTACTACTACAAAGAAAGAGACCGGTGAAGGAAGACGATGATTTTTGGATTCAGCTCTATCCCTGGTTAAAGAATTATACTGTAAAAAGGTAGGGTTGGATTACGAATTTGGTAATATGAACTGGTCGCCTACTGGGGGTGATAGCTCCTGGGTATCTTTTGCAGTTATTTGTACATCTATAGCATAAGGTGAATTATCGATTAATAAGGGTCCCTTAATATGGAACGTACCGTCATTATTGACTGCTTCCTGACCTATAAAATCCGGACCCCATGTAATAAAATGTGAAGCGTTCTTACCTGCGTG
>JARBAV010000347.1 GCA_029237515.1 Nitrososphaerales archaeon | reverse complement strand
GGAAAATGCTTGCTGTCAATGATAGGAACTCCAGCACTGCAAATGTGAATTAATTACATTCTTATATGTACTCATATGACAAGGAAAACATGGAGAACAAATCAAGGCTTGCAGTTGAAACTTTCTCGGCCAATATTGATCATTCTGCTCAAAACCTTGCTGACGAGAGTGACTTTAGAACTAGATACATGAACGAATTGAAGAAGAAGCGACAACATGGCATCAACAACTATTTTGGCATTGACGAGCTTTTGGAGGAAAGACGACAAGTGAACCAGCAACAAATGAAGACTCCAGGCCGCCGAGGAGAGATAATAAAGCATGAAGAGATTGACAAGGAAATATTAAGAAGATTAAAAAATAAAACATAATTTTAAACTAATGATTTTCTGTGTCTCCACCCACAGAAACCTTTTTCTAATTTGAAATCATTTCGTCTATCTCACCGGCACGGTTATAGTACTGGTAGTAGATTTTTCGACCATTAATCTTGACATGTTTTGGTTAGATCACGTATACCTGGACGACAAGCATGAAAATTTATATGTAAGCTTAACGCTGTGTATACGATTTGCATGAAATGTCTCCTATGTGATCAAGGTTTTGAAGGTGGTGGCCAGGCAGAACTCGATAATTTGTTCAATCACTATCGTTCCATACATTATCACGACATGAATGAACACCTGGCTAGGTGCATTGTCGAGTTACAAAATAAACAGGATAAACTTGAGATAGCCATTGATGAATTGAGACATCGCGCCTCCTCCAAATTAGCCAAGTAGCGAGCCATAACTCGGCGAATTTCAATTACAGAATATTGACTTTAATAACTACTTCCTTTATGATTTATCTCCCTTAACTAATTTGTTAAAATCCCAGTAAAAACTTTCATTGCCTTTGAGGGGTAACCAGAAGTTGTCAACCTGCCTAGTCGACCGATAATTTGAGGAACATTGTGCACCAAACATGCTGGCAAATGTTTTCTTTCAACTATCCTATATCAAGACACATGTCAAACTAACCAATCTATAACTCATTGGAATGATGCGAACGTATCCAGCATTCATTTTCGCTTTACTAGCACGGTATCGTCGGTGTTCATGCTCTGCCATATAACGTCATAGCCTAACATTGAAATAAGTTCGGCGTGACAAACTTCAGGAATAGAATTTTCAGATAAGATACTACACGCTTCAGTAAATTTCGTAGTATTGGTTAAGAGCTCGGCTATCAAATTCACCTTTGACTTGGACACAAACCATGAACCTATTTTCGAATAGTCTGCGATATTGTCCCTGGTCGCAAGAGCAGTAGCTATTTCAACTGGGACCTTATAGCTTTCCGAAATCTCTTCAATGGAAATGATATCTTTTCTGCCGTCAAATCTTATCCTTAGATTTGAATCCGACATCTTTGATTCAATTTGCTGTTTGTCGATTGATTTTAGATACTCAAGTAGCTTCCTCACTGGAACTGACGTTTTCCTAAAAAATATGATTCTGTTATGCAATAGATCGTATGTTGATGAGGGCAAAAGCTTTGAACATAAAAGCTCCTCGTCCACCGCAACGAAGAGATCGACGTTACTATTACGGAGTATATCACTAACTTTTTGGAATTTTTTCTCCAGGTACTCTTTCGTCCAAAACCCTACAATTTCTAAATAGACCTTTCGACCATACTTCTCAAATAAGAAATCAGGAATAAATGCTACTCCATTCCCGACGATTAAGGGGTCAGGCTCTCTTTTTATTTTCCACCGGCTCGCAAGTTGTTCGAGCTTGGTCGCAAATTTTTCTTCCAGGGAACTATCGAAGTACGAAGAAGTTAGTCGGTTTTTGATGCGATTATCCTTGGAATTGCGGGATGGTTCCCCTAATTTGAGGTGCTGAAATGCTTCAGACGAGGCTCTAAATTCATAAATCTTCTTGCCAGATAGTGTCTTTCTCACAATGAGCGCGTTCAAGTACCACCAAGGAGATGAAATGATGTACGGAATGAGTTTTGCTATGGAAGTTCCATATCTGTCGGTCAACTTAAATAGACTGACAGGCCCATCAATTGAACACACCAACTTCCTGTCATGGTTGCTTTTATCCTTCATATTGGCATACATTTGGTGCTCACTATTGTATTTGACATAAGTATCTTCGGCATCCGAGCTCTCACTTGAAGTAACCTGCTCATTCAAGTTATACATTAACCCTAAATGCTTTACTTTTCTAAGGACGTTCTTCCAGTTTGAGCCTCCTCTTACGCTGAACTCCAGCCTAGTACATGTGAATAGCAAAGTCTGCAATAGTGATAGATCATACCACTCTAGTAATTCTTCAGGAACTACAGAATCGAAGGATTCTAAGACCGTATTTTCATCAAGATCACTCCATACTGATTGCAATATCGAAGTCGGTGAAAGCTTGGTCCGTGATGCGATCGCATTTAGTATCTTATCATGGCGAGACTCAGTTAGCGCAAAACCATGGATTGACGATTCCTCCCAAAGCAGCCTCCTGATGTCGACAGGACTCACAATATTCTCATACTTATCGTCCAGTTGGTTTATGGTGGTACCGAAATGACATCTTCTTTCGAGTATCGTTGAAAGTCCTCTTACGAGCTTATAGTCATCAAAATTGTTCTCCAACAGTGATATCCTTTCGTTTAGTGTCTTTTTCTTTTCCTTGTTTGCAACTGATTCCTCGAATTCGTGGATGATTATTTTAGCAAGTTCTAAATTTCTAAGCTTACTCTCGCCACCGCCAAAGAGGGGAATTATCTCTCCCTTTCTTGTTTTAACTCTAAGTAATTGACTAGGTAACATTCTTGATCATTATAAAGGAGCCTTTGTCTGTCTCATTTCATACAGAACTGCCGTATAAAATGCCTGACCACCATTTCATGATTATTTTTTCACATTTAGAATATGACGCGAGAATATGGAAGATAGCATCAATTTTGTATCGTCTTAGTTCCTCATGTTTTCTATTGCGTCTATTCTCTATGTTCGACGACTTTAACATCTCACTGACTTACTGTAATAATAGCTAAAAAATCTTTTTAATTTCATAGCCTGACGTATATTCACGATAGCATGCAGATAGTCTCCGATAGATGTTAATTCTAGCTTTTCTATCATTGCATTGGAGTGGTCAGTCGAAATGCCCATCAACAGAATGAAGTAGTATGCTCCATCACGAGATCAATGTAGGAATTTGTAAGATCCATCTGCTGCAAAATTGGAAAAAAGGGTTGGTAGGTCTCTACTATTTAAAGTCCCATTACCTTCCTATACACAATCCACTTGGATTACTTGTCTCACAGCTGTTGTCTGTATACTGATT
>JARBAV010000346.1 GCA_029237515.1 Nitrososphaerales archaeon | reverse complement strand
TGTCATCCTCTTTTCAAAGTTTAAGCTTCTTATTTTGGTTGAGAGGATAAGGTATACTCCAAACACTATGATTACGATGCCGCCAATTGATGTAAGTATTCCTTGAAAATCTGTTCCGAAACTTACCAGTACACTATTAAGTACCACTCCTAGTACAGCAAATACTAGTGAAAAACCAAGAACAAAGTACACAGTATTTAAGAAGATATTCAATCTAGCAGACCTTTTTATAGAAAGAGAGCTTTGTCGTTGCCTGTCCTGTAGTTTTTTCATTGACCTAGAACCTCCATAGAAGGGATTAGTACCTTCCTTCTGGTTCAAAGAAACGCCTTCCGTAAAAGTAATTTCCTTTTTTGTCGATAAAGTTGATGATGTTGATACTGATGAAGTTATTGATGTGGCGGGTCTTTCATTTGCTTTAGTTTGAATCTCGTTAATTGTGTTTCCTGCCAGATATGAGATAAAGGCAGGTAAGATAGGAAGTATGCATGGGGAGAAAAATGATCCAAGACCAGCTAGTGCGGATACCAGTATGCTGTAGTCTAGCATTTTTGTCCTATTATCACTTGGTGTCTGTTTTCGTCATTATCTAGGTTGAGTTTGTCATGATCCCACTTGTATTGAACTAGAGTGTGTGATTTTATTAGTTGAAATGAGTCAGCAAACAGTGTGACATACTGAATATTATTATCTCTTTTGTTAAATAGTAGTATTACATACAAATACACATACACATTTCCATTCCCAGTTCTATTATACTTTTTTCCAATTCATGTCCAAATCTAATCCAGATTGTATTAGAATAGGTTTGAATAACATATTATTTTGTCAGATCGGTACAGGATTGATAAGTACTTACTCAGATCTTATTTTATGAGTAAAAGAAAATAAATCGCTAATGAAATGCTCATTTGCTCGAATAATCATTTTCGGTGGCTCTGATATGAAACTGATATCGAATACTAATTATTATCTAAAGTCATTTATATGAGTTCTCCACTTCTATAGCGAATGTCAGTCTTATCCGAAACAATTTAAATACGTAATTGTGCCATAATGTTTATGTCAAAGATTCTAAATGCCAGCCCAGGTTTTGGCGCACCTCTCAGTGAGCAAGAGACTAAGGATTTCTTAAAATCTAAGATTTTGAATGTGCACCTTGGTACAGTGGATGAGAATGGTCATGCAAATATTCATCCTGCATGGTACTACTACGATTCTTCTAAGGATAAGATATATGTAGAAACAGGAAGACAATCAAAGAAAACAAACAATCTAAAGAGAAATGATACGATTTATTTTTGCATCGACGATCAAAATCCTCCGTACAAAGGCGTGCGCGGAAAGGGAACTGTGAAGATTTATGAAGATGTAGACTTTAATGTTCCAGTTGCAGAGAAGATACATCTAAGATATTTAGGAAGTCTAGATGACCCTATTTCACATTCGCTTATGGATGCAATAAAGAATGGCCAATCAGTTGTCTTAGAAATTAGTCCAAAATACTACTCAACTTGGGATTACAGTAAAATGTAATATGGCTATGTAAATCAAGCTTTTTTGTTTGGTTCCGATTCGGGAGATATGGTTATCATTGTTTGGTTATCGAACAGTTAAATGTTTATGGTAAAGGGGAAATGCAAACACTAGGGTAACTTTAGGCACGAAATTGCACGTCTGCAATCCAACCGATCAGTATGGACAATCTCAAATAAGTTGAGATACAGAATAAAGGCCTTAATCGGATAGAACATTCAAATTCAAGTATGGTTTGTTGATCTACAAAATTTATCGCTCCCTCGTGTGAAACGTCCTCCTTCTATGATAGAAGTTGGATATTTAATTTGTCTTGAATTTCGAATTATTTTTTGTAAGATTAACTCCAAGTTACCGAACTAAAAAGCCTATCTCACATTCAGTACCTACCATAAGGCACTTTCGGATTCAAGGTCAGAATCAGTATTGCTACTGTTGGAAATATATTCATTTATTTTCTCAAGGCCCTTAAATGTTCCTTCAATTGCAAAAAGTGAAGGGGCAGTAGTTGTGGGAATTTCACCACAACAGCTATCTTCAAATTTCTTAATATCATATTCTACATACTCGATTCCTGAAAGTTTCAAGAGATCAACTGCTTTCAGAGATTCGTCAGACTCATCTATAAGTAAAACTGGCTTGCGTCTGGACACAAGAATTTATAGCTAAGCAGGTAGATAAATACATAATCATCGCGTTCATTGAAGTGATTCAAAGGTGCAGTAGTCTATGAGCTCTACATGGTCATGTTATTTCTTACAAGACGATCATAAATGTTTCTGTCAATATTTTTTATAGCCCTTTTTCGTGTTCCACTTATTTGAATGACTTTTTGAAATGAATGGTTCCATTGTATTTGTTCAATTGAAACTCATATCAGGTCATTTATGAATAAATTATCACTTGAGTAATGAGCATGAGACTTTGTTACCATTCGACTTGTTACAAAAGGTTATGTGTATACCCTACTCTTTTTTCCTATTCCTCATACTGCCAGGCACGAGGTCTAAGTGTGATTTGAAGTGCTCCTTACAGTAATAATTCTTGCATTTCTTACATTTAGTGGTGGGTTTGTTATAGCAGTTGACTATGCCACATAGGCCTTCCTTTTGTGACCTCCCAGTCCAATTACTTATTATTTCTTCTACAAACTGGTCAGTGGTATCTGCTTGCTTCCTTGTCTTCACCGTTGCAAGGTACGCTGCGTCCATGATTTAATGCTACTTCAAATTCTCAGAGTTTAGAAGACAG
>JARBAV010000345.1 GCA_029237515.1 Nitrososphaerales archaeon | reverse complement strand
GCTATTGGTATAATTATTTGGCTCTTACCGAATACAACTGATCCAAAAAACGAACGATTGAGATAAGAATAAAAATAGTTGTTAGTGATCGTGATATATGCAGGACTTCCTTTTTTTTCATGAGGCCCAAAAAATCCTTCACTCGAGTTTTTGCATGGTTTCTTGCACAACCAAGAATTGAGTAGCTATCACGTAAGTCTCGTCATTGTCTCTTAATTGAACAAGAACCCCGCCATAAGGTTTTATAACACTTTAGATTCCGTGTTAATTTGTTTCCTATTGTTCTTCAGTTCCTTTGCGATCCACATGAGCGTTGAAATAGTATATACAGGTATGTAATCTCCAACAAAAGGAATGAATTCAATCATATTCACAGCCGTAGACATTTTGCTTTTTGTAATATTATACAACAAACTCACGATGATTGCATCAAAAATATCTCCCAAAACTGGAAATCCAAACAGAGGAGCTGCAAAATAATCAAGAGCATCTGCCACGACGGATACGACGAGCGCAGAAGTTGCCCTAAGTTTGAATACGGAGCTACTTCTGGTACTTTTTTGCCCACTTATTTCAAGGGTTCTCATATTTATAATAGGCTATTATAGTATAAATAGATATCACTAGTGATACAATAAACTGTCATGGAGATAATCCATGCTCAATATGTGAAATTCTTTGTTCATTCAGCTTATTGCGACTCCAAGATTTCAGTCCGATCGAATTATCTGGGTCGTACTAATTTGAAACACCAAAGTGTCAACCTATTTTTACATTCTTGCTAATTGATAATTTTGGCAATGATTACTATTGGATGGTCGTAAGCACAGTTAGAATGGCAATCGCAATCGCTTTGATACTGGGACTAATTTCAGCAGTGCTGTATGTAACAACACAAAATATGCATGTCTCGGGTCAGCGCTACAAAACTTCAGAAAGCAGCCAGCAAAGGTGTACAAATGCGCTAGAGAGTAACCATTTGCCCACAACATCGCCAAATACCAGTTCATCCCTCCATTTAGTCTAATTGAAAGAAGGGGGATTAGCAGCCAATCGAAAAGACATTTCATAATTCATTCACAGAACAATCAATTTTCCTTCGTGGACTGGGAGATGCAGGGCAAACACAAATAGCTGTCACTCTGGCTGACACATCGAGTAAAGCGCCTGTAGGATTTTTCGACAAAGTATAGCTAATTGAAAGCAGAAGATCTGCGCTTGATCAAATAACCTAACGGTTTTCATGCCCCAAGGCAGGAAGTGGAGCGTAAAATATCTGCGTTCTTTTAGTTAAAAGCAGACGCTTTGAGATGATCAAAAATTGAAAATTCAACAGAACTAGTCTTACTCTCCTTTGCTTTTCCAACGCATCCTACGACAATCAAGGACATGCAAAATAGTCTAGGACTTGTTTTTGAATGTGTTATCCCTCAATGCAAATCTTTAATTTAATGAAATTGCAGGTATCCTAATATGACAATTTCAGATAGCACTTTCAACAAATACCATGAGGTCAATTACCATATTATGATGCGGCCAGGATTAGTTTGGGAGCGACTGTACTATGAAAAAGTCGATTACTAAAAAAGGTACATAGAATATCGATTTGGAAGGGCATAATTGGAGAGAAAATTTTGACTTGCCATTTGATTATTTCTAATTCTAAGATTGCTAACAGGCTTCGCGTAAGAAAATTGGAGTTAGCTAACGTTTGTAGGGATTTTAAATTTTCAAATAGTTTTGTGGGAACTATTAGGTAGCTTCGACATGTCTTCAGCCTCGTATAACCCAAAGGATTACTGGTTAGAACAGGGAAAGGTCTACAAGAATAATTTTAAGTACAATAATAAATTTGAATTACAAGAGCGCTTGCTAATTGAATACCTGACCAGTAACATATTTACTTCTATAGATTCTGAAGACAATCCAGCAGGAATATCCGTTCTAGAGGTGGGCTGTGGATTCGGTAGGATCACTAGGTTGCTTCTTGCGAGTTTCGGAAAATCAATTACAAAGTATCTCGCAGTTGATATGTCACCTGACCAGATTAAGAACGCTAAGCAATTCGTTGGTGATTCATATTTGATCGGAGAAAGTGTGCCAACTGCTGATGGCAATAACAGCGCGAAAGATGAACGCCTGAAATTTGTCGTATCTGATATACAATCACTGAATGCTACTGTTGTCTCTAATCAAAGATACGACCTCGTGCTTGCATGTGAGGTTCTCCTGCACGTGCTTCCTTCTGAAATCCAACAGGTCGTTTACCAACTAACAGAGATGTCAAACAAGCATATCATAAACGTGGATTGGTTTGAAGAAGAGGAGCCCAAAAAAGTTGCCCCGCACAATTTTATTCATCAGTATGAGGAAATCTATGCAAGCATTCCATCTATAAAGCAAGTTCGGAGAATACCAATCGTAAAGAAAGGGATACTTTCAAAATTGGATACAAAACAATCAATTTTTCATGCTTCCAAGCAAGCAGATTAAACTATTGCGAGCTCATACAATTAAAGAATTGAGCTCTACTGATAAATACAAATTGCCGAGCTTTCATAAGAACCGGGAGTATTAAGAGACAAGAAAAGTAACTAGGTTACTCATAGAATTAAGAAGAAAACCAAGACGCTATGTCGTGAGCACTGATTATCGTGTCTACACTCTAACAAATGATGATAGTACCTCGCAAGTATTGCATCATTTGAGTCAAGTGATCTCTGTAATTGAATAAAACTTTAAAAGTTGGAAGCTCTCGTATTCCTGAGCATTCATGAATCTTGGTTCTCAACCATCGACATTATATCAGCTCTCAGCTCACTACATCTGTTTCTGATTGTAACATCTGTAACTCCTGCAATATCCGCAAAGAATCTCTGTGTCCTTGTGTCATCTCCATATTGCTGGCATATTAGATAGAGGACAGCCGCTGCCAGCCCCATAGGGTCCTTCCCGGCAGATAGTTCTTTTTTGATTATTTCTTTCATGACCCTTATAGAATGCCTCTTGACCTTCTCGCCTACGCCAGTAGAATTTGCAAGTCTAACTAGGTAGAGTAACTGGTCAATTGATGGTATATTCAAGTCGAACTTTAATACTATTAACCTATATGCGCTGGAGATTTCCTTACACGTAATGTTATTGGCTCTAGCAACATCATTTAAAGTTCTTGGAATACCGACCTGTCTGCAGGCAATGTAAACACATGCCGCTAGTACGGCTTGGGTTGTCCTTCCCCTTATCATCTTGTTGTGCTGAACTTTTTTATAGATGTGCGCGGTCTTCTCGATTACTGAATATTGCAATCCTAATTTTTCTTTGCATCTTCTAAGCGAAAAAATAACTTGATTCAAGTTCCTCGTTTCCGAGTCAAACTGCAATATGTGATCCCACTTTCTCAAATTCGAGAACTTTTCCTGCAACCTTGGATCCAAATGTCTCCCTGATGCATCGCGGTTTTCTTTGCCTATCAGGGTTGACTGACTTGTAATGGGCTGACCTAAGGAGAAAGTAGCACTTACTCGATCCCACATAACACTCTGGGTATCCTGACGATTCGTGTTCCAACCGGTGGAAGTCTGGCTCATCCCATTTGCAATAACTTCTCCACAGCCAACGCAAATAATCTCTCCCGACTCGGGATCAGCTACGACCGAACAATGCTTTTCCCCGTCACAGTACTTGATTACCTCACTTCGCGGCGACACAAGCCTTCTACACATAATCATGTACACAAATCGAAGATTTAATACCTTTGAAGCTATCGTGAGGAAGCATCCCTCACGTCTTTAGCTCATTGACTAGTTTTTGAAGGAAGGATGTAGAAAGAAGTATTGAATATGTCATCATTTTACATCATTCAGCGGCAGTGTGTCCGAGATTAAATCAGTCGAAGACGGTACTTGTTTTATCGCAAGCATGTTTCCAACACATTATCCTTATGAGAGTAACTGATTTACCTGCCAACTATACCGTCTGGATTCGATCCTGGATCTGATATGCCGCAGGAATTTTTTTCATTATATCAGAGATAAGTGAGAGTTAATACTAGGTATGCCTTTTTCCATCCATAAGAATACATCATACATCATAATACATGTAGAACTGCTGCAGTTTCGATTCCCTTTTTCCCGCTAATCTACTTACTCTAGAAATCTCATCCTCTTTAAGGTCGATATATGTTTCGAGACATTCGTTATTGAAACACGTATTGGTCAAATAGAGGTGATCACTTTTCAGTGAAGCAATAGATTCTTCCAAACTCCCTGGGACTGAATTGATGCCTAAGTCATTTCTTCGCGAATCAGACATCTTGTAAATGTTCTCATCAACAGGATCCCCAGGATCAATTTTTTTCTTCATTCCATCCAGACCAGCGGCTACTATGGCAGAGAATGCCAAGTAAGGATTGCAGGAAGGATCCGGTGCCCTAAACTCTACACGTTTTGATTCTCTGCTAAGTTTGTCGTTAATAGGGATTCTCACTATCGCTGACCGATTTCCTCTAGACCATGCTACGTAAACTGGTGCTTCAAACCCAGGAACCATTCGGTAATACGAATTGACGGTTGGTGAGGTTATTGCGACAAGAGATCTGGAGTGATCCAGGACTCCTCCAATAAAATATCTTCCTGACTGGCTGATGTTAGCGTATGGATCATCCCCATCAAAGAAAATATTTTGACTAGACAAGTTCTTGCCAGTAGACGGTCTGGAAGATGAGGAGGATGAAGATAAAGATTTTTCCCAAAGGCTTATGCTCACATGCATTCCTGAACCGTTATCCGCGGTTGCACCTGCTGGGTCAGTCTCGTCGAACAAGGGTTTGGGCATGAAATTTGCAATTTTATTGTGCCTTTTCGCAACACTCCTTACAACGTCCTTGTAGATTTGAACATTGTCAGCAGCGTCAGTCAGCTTGCTGTGCATAAAATTAATTTCTATTTGTCCGGTACTTGCCACTTCATGATTCAAGTTTGTAACCTTTACCCCATAATACTTCTTCAGTAGGCTGGCAACTTCGAACCTAAATTCTACAAGGGAATCTTGAAATGGAGGTGCATCATAGCCCCCCTTTCTGGTAATTGGATACTTTCCTACACCGTATTGCTCTTCAGATACAATCATATTAGAAGTTGAGCTTTGCAAGTTAACGACGGATTCGCTGTCTTTATCTTTTGATTGTGTTTGTACTCCAATGATATTTTCTACATTATTCCCAAAAGAAATATCATCAAACACAAAACATTCCACCTCAGGCCCAATCTGACACGTCAAATTTGACTCTGCCAGGTATTCTTCCATGTTTTCTGAAACAAACCTCGGGTCTTTGGATAATCTTCCAAATCCAAAGCCTTTGTGAACGTTAGCGATAACCGAACCCAGAGTAAAGTTAGTAAAAAATGGATTTAGTCTCAATGTATGCCTGTCAGGGACTAGAACTAGGTCAGACTCATTTATTTCAGTGAATCCTTTCACTGAGGAGCCATCGAGTCCGATACCCTTCTTTAGAAATCCGTAGAGCTCATCATAGTCGCTCATCACGTATTTGGCCAGAAATTTTCCAAGCAGATCGGTGTACCTAAACTGAAGAAACTCAATGCGTTGTAATTCTTCTGAAAACCCTATGCTTCGATTAGCATCAACGTCTGTAACGTAAGTATCATAATCGCTTCCTTTAGGATGGTATGACAATTTACTATTTATTTCATAAACGGTCGTAAAATATATAATCTTTAGCTTCCTAATTGCTTACATTTTCGAGACTTGTTGTATAATATTTTTTCATTTGTAAAGCACGCTTGTCTTATTGTAACAGGAACATGCAGTTTGCCCCCCCAGCTGCTCTGCCTTTTGGTTTCAGCAAACATTGTTCAATTATTGCCCTAGAACGAGAGAATTACGGTTCAGCATAATTAACTTTCTACTCTTAATTTTGAAATCTGAATCCGATCTTCCAGATTGACTTCTTTTGTAAAGCGGATAGGTAGGAGCAACTTATGAGGTAAGTGAAAATGATGTCTCTTTATTGAGTATGAGATATCCCATATTTCCATTTATTCTTGTCCATTTCATCTAGAAATGATATTAGAATACTTTCAAGTGTCTCTACAATTTCTTTTCCTTT